>JAHWKJ010000094.1 GCA_019347905.1 Planctomycetota bacterium | reverse complement strand
CCGACGTGCTCCAGTACGTGGCGAGCATTTTCGCCCGCGGGGACACCAAGGGTGAATGACGAATGAGCCAATGACCAATGACCAATGTGCCGGGCCGGATGGTGATTCACTTGGGGCTGGGTCAAGGTCTGACCCGGGAATCGAGTACGACGACAGCCCGATCACGATTGATGAGCAGCGGGAGTTGCTCCGCTGGCTCGGCCCCCGCATCGGCTGGGACGACCCCGAAATGGACGTGTACGACGAGCTCGATCCGCGACGGAACGCGTAACGGCTCATTGCAGATGACAGGTGCGTGCAAGGACGGCCGGGACGGCGATGCCGACCCCGGCCGTTCGCATGAATCGCGAAGGTTAGAGGAGGGACTTTCGATGCGTTTCATCATGGCGATTGCGATTGCGGCACTCATTTGCCAATCGAATGCGTCAATGGCCGTGGACCATCCTTCACAGAGGATTGGTGCCGATGGAGCCGGTCTGGGCGCGGGCGTGGTCGAACACCGGTTCGCACTGTGCCTGATCGACGACCGGCGGTCCGAGTTTGGACGTGAGTTTCGTTGGCTCCGCAATCGAGATCTCCGCACGGACGACTGCCGCGTGTCGCTCACGGGCGAACTGCTGCTGACGGACCAGTGGACGGAGTCCCTCTCCGAACTGGCAATCGTTCCCTGACCCAGAGCACGCTCACATGCAAAACATTGGTCATTGGTCATTGGTCATTGGTCATTCCCGACCAAAGTAGAGCCGCTACGTCTCCAACCCACCGAGGCCCGCCGTGGCCCGCAGCATCGATCGCGACCTGCAGCGCTTCAAACGCATCGTCCGGGGGAAGGTCCGCCAGAACCTTCGCCGCTACGTGACGCACGGGGAGATGCTCGGCCGCAAGGGACGCGAAGTCGTCAGCATCCCCGTGCCCAGCATCGACATCCCGCACTTCCGCCACGGGCAGAAGGGATCCGGCGGCGTCGGCCAGGGCGACGGCAAGGTCGGGCAGCCCATTGGCCGCGGACAGCAGCAGGGCGACGGACCCGGACAGGCCGGCAACGAACCCGGCCGCCATCTCCGCGAAGTCGAGCTCAGCCTCGATGAATTGGCCGAAATGCTGGGCGAAGAACTGGAACTGCCCAACATCGAGCCCAAGGGCAAAGACGTCATCAAGAGCAAGAAAGACCGCTACACGACGATCAGCCAGACCGGTCCCGATTCGCTCCGCCACTTCAAGCGAACATATAAGCGGGCCCTCAAGCGGCAGATCGCCACCAGCGAATACAATCCCGAGCGGCCGATCATCGTCCCCACCCGCGAGGACGAGCGTTTCAAAAGCTGGAAGAGCGTCCCTGAGCCGGAAGCCAACGCGGCCATCATCTACATGATGGACGTCTCCGGCTCGATGACTGACGACCAGAAGGAGATCGTGCGGATCGAGTCGTTCTGGATCGACACCTGGCTCCGCCGGCAGTACGACGGCGTGCAACGGCGGTACATCATCCACGACGCCGTCGCCCGCGAAGTCGACGAAGACACCTTCTACCGCACTCGCGAAAGCGGCGGCACGCGGATCTCGACGGCCTATAAGGCCGCCCAGCAGATCATCCGCCGCGACTTCCCGCCCGCCGACTGGAACATTTATTGCTTCCAGTTCTCCGACGGCGACAACTGGGGCGAAGACAGCGAAGACTGTTTGAAGATCCTCGTGGAGCACCTGCTGCCGGTTTCTAACCTGTTCTGCTACGGCCAGGTAGAAAGCCCCTACGGTTCGGGCGATTACATCCGCGACCTGCGCCGCGTCCAGGACGAGTGGGAGAACATGATCCTCAGCGAAATCGACGGCAAGGACGCGATTTACGACTCGATCAAAGAGTTTCTGGGCACTGGACGGTGATCCATCGTTGTCACAGGCGTTCCATGATATTCCTCGATACTGCACCCGACATTGTTCAAGAACAGACATTCGTTGCGCGTATTGTGTGCGACGTTTGTGAGCAACCCATCGCCACTCACGACAATGGTGTTGTCGTCGCACCGTTCAGGGAGGACGATCTGCCTCAAACGGATAAGATCGCACACGCGCATGGCGGAAAGTGTCTGAAAGAGTGGAAAAAGCGATCTGGCCAACCCGCGTATCGCGAGGATCTGCGAAGGCATCTCGCGGAACTTGTGAAGAGTTTCGGGTTGAGCCTTGAGGAGCTCATTCAATACCGCGATGAAAACATGTGACTGGACCGACGCCGATACCGCTGCGGCACGACGGATTTGGGAGCAGTACCAGCAATTGCACGATTTGTCGGAGCGGGTCGGGCAGATGGCGGGCATCGACCCGAAGACGGGCAACGTCTGGTTTGGAGAATGGGTGACTGACATTACGGCCGAGCGACGAAAGCAGGGCCTGGCCGGGCCGCTGTTCTTCGAGCGCGTCGGCTATCCAACCGGCCTGAGGATCGGATTGGTTGAATCGAGTGGTTGTTCCTGATTCGCACACTGCCCGCAGGACCGTGAATGATGGCTACGAAGACGACTGAAACCAGTCTGACGGCGGAGGAGCAGCAGGTTGCTCAGGGCCTTTGGGCTGAGTTTCAGCAGCAGCACGACCTCAGCGACCGGAAGGGAGAAATCGCCGGGATCGACCCGAAGACAGGGCACATCTGGATCGGTGAGTGGTTTACCGACGTCGTCGCGCAGCGCGACGCTGCCGGAGTGGCGAATCCACTGTGGTTTGAACGGATCGGCTTTCCGGTCGTCATCCGCAAGGGAGGACACAGATGATCGAAGGGGAAGTCACGGACGATTATGTCCCCGAAATTCTCGTCCACCTCGACGGGCGTGACTGGATCGGAATTGTCGATACCGGCTTCAACGGCGATCTCGAACTTCCGCTGGAACTGAAGCAACCGCTCGCCATCGCCTCAATCGGAGACGGTACGACAGAGCTCGCGGGAGGCCAGACGATTGTCGAGGAGAGATTTCTCGTGTCGATCCAGTTCGATGGTGAAGAGATGATTGCGACTGCGACGTTTGTCGAATGCGACGAGATTCTCGTTGGCTCTCACCTGCTCCGAAAACACCGACTCGAAATTGACTTCCCCGCCCGCACCGTCCGACTCGAACGCGTAGAAACTAATGACGTCACCGCAAACTGACACCGACGCACGATGATCCCCGACCGCTCCGAATGCGGTCATCGGTCATTATTGCTTCTGCAACATGCCCATCAGCACCCACCGGCCTTTGCCGGCTCAGATTCAGGACTTGCAGCGCGAGCTGGCCGAACGGGCGGCGAGCTACGGGCTCGATTTCTTCGACACCATCTTCGAGATGGTCGATTACGAGGAAATGAGCATGCTCGCCGCGTTCGGCGGCTTTCCGCAGCGCTATCCGCACTGGCGGTTCGGGGCCGAGTACGACGAGCTCATGAAAGGCTACTCGTACGGTCTGCAGAAGATCTACGAGATGGTCATCAACACCGATCCCTGCTATGCCTACCTGCTCACGGCGAACGAGTTGACCGACCAGAAGCTGGTCATCGCCCACGTCTACGGGCACTGCGATTTCTTCAAGAACAGTGCCTGGTTCTCGAAGACCAACCGCCGCATGCTCGACCAGATGGCCAACCACGCGGCGCGCGTCAACCGCTATATCGACAAGCACGGTCACGAGCCGGTCGAACAGTTCATCGACGCCTGCCTCTCGCTCGACGACCTGATCGATCCCTATTCGCCGCACATCCGCCGCGTGGAAAAGAAACAGCCGAAGAATGTCCGGCCGAAGGAAGACGAGCGCGACGAGCAGGGCGGCCGGTTCCCGTCCAAAGGCTACATGGACGCCTTCATCAACCCGCCCGACGTGCTCAAGCGCCAGGCCGAACGCCGCGAGCGCGACCAGCGGGAGAAGGAAGAAAGCCGTTCGTTCCCCGAAGAGCCGCAGCGCGACGTGCTGTTGTTCCTCCTGGAGCACGCGCCGCTGAAAGACTGGCAGCACGACGTGCTGCAGATCGTCCGCGACGAAGCCTACTACTTCGCGCCGCAGGGCCAGACCAAGATCATGAACGAGGGCTGGGCCAGCTACTGGCACTCGACCATCATGACCAAGCACGCCCTCGACCCCTCGGAGTTCATCTGCTACGCCGAGCACCACGCCGGCACGATGGCCACCAGCCCGCACCGCCTGAACCCGTACAAGCTGGGTATCGAACTGCTCAGGGACATCGAGGAACGCTGGAACAAGGGCCAGTTCGGCCCCGAATGGGACGCGTGCGACGACATCCACGCCCGCTACAAGTGGGACAAAGACCTGGGCCTGGGCCGCGAGAAGATCTTCGAGGTCCGCCGCATTCACAACGATGTGACGTTCATCGACACGTTCCTCACGCCGGACTTCTGCGCCAAGCACAAGATGTTCTCGTTCGCCTACAACGACGCGACCGATTATTACGAAATCGCCTCCCGCGAATTCGAGAAGATCAAACGGCAGCTTTTGCACAACCTGACCAACCACGGCCGGCCGTTCATTTACGTGGTGGACGGCAACTACCGCAACCGCGGCGAGCTATACTTGATGCACAGGTACCAGGGCGTCGAGTTGAAGCTGGATTACGCCCGCGACACGCTGCAGAACCTGGAGCTGCTGTGGTCCCGGCCGGTCCACGTGGAAACGGTGATCGACGACGTGCCGACCGTGCTCTCGTACGACGGGCACGCGCACGAGATGAAAGCGAAGGGCTGATGGTTGCCCCGATACTCAACAGGGTCGATGAGGTGTAATAAGAGGTGAAAGGGGCCGGAATGGCGGTACTCCGGTCCCATGTACCTCTTTCACGCTTTTCACCCTTTTCACCCGAGACAATTGCGAGGTAGAGCCATGGATCTCACGACACGACTTGCCGACGAACTGAAACAACTGGCGGGTTTTCATTCGGCCACGCCGCGGACGGTGGCTCTGGGTGGGCCAGACGGGGTCGATCTGGCGATCGACTTTACGGCGGTCGATAGGATGAGCTGCGCGTTTCGCGAGTTGCGGCTACGCGTGCCGGCTTTGGCCGCCGGTGGTTTCGATGCCCTGAAGAAATGGGCCGAAGCGCTCTCGCAGCGCGTCACTTACCTGTTGGAGAACATCGGCCCACTGGAGTTCGATCCGGCGTCGGGGCAGGTGCTCATCCGGTCGAAGGCTGCGGATGCGCAGCCGTACGGCAGCAGCTATTACGAAGTGTTGCTGGCTTCCACGGGGGCCGGCCTGTTCACGCTCCGCCGCTACCGCACGCAGAAGGGCGTCGGCGGCCGCGAGCAGGTCGAACTGCAGGTCACGCACGAGGTGCTGAAGAAGCTCGTCGCCGACCTGATCGACACGATCCCGACGACCGACTAATCGCGTCCCGATGCCGTTTCCCCGAGCGCAGCGTCGCGCCGCGAGTCTCGGTCCGTCCATTTCGCCCGCCCACTTGCGGGCCGTGTCGGAGGGTCCCGGCAAGCGCCCGACGCGCCGGGCAAGCCCGGCGGCGAAATGTCTGGCGTCGCGCTTCCTCGCGTCGAATGCGGGCCTCCGCCGGCTGTGTTATCATGCCGGCAGGACCGGTCGGGCTTCGCGCCCGGCCACCGCGGCTCTTCGAGGGGAACGACGATGATGCGGGCGATCGTTCTGGCGTCGCTGCTGGCCTTCCCGTGCATGGTTCGCTCGGCGACGGCAGCGGAAGAACGTGCCGCGCGTCCCCTCCCGCGCGTGCCGGAAGGCTTCAGCGTCGAACTCGCCGCCGGTCCGCCGCTGGTGGGCTATCCGATGATGGCCGGGTTCGACGAGCGCGGCCGGTTGTTCATCGCCGAAAGCGCCGGCGAGAACCTCAAGCGGGCCGATCTGGAGCAGGATCCGCCGAATTTCATCCGGCTGCTGGAGGATACTGACGGCGACGGCCGCTTCGACAAGAGCACGATCTTCGCCGATAAGATGACGTTCCCCATGGGCGCCCTGTGGTACCGCGGCGCCCTGTATGTCGCCAGCCCGCCCAACATCTGGCGGCTCGAAGACACCGACGGCGACGGCGTGGCCGACCGCCGCGAAGAGCTGGCGGTCGAGTTCAACATGAAGTTCGGCTACACCGGCAACGCCGCCGATGTGCACGGCTGCTTTCTGGGGCCGTGCGGGCGGATTTACTGGTGCGAGGGCCGGCACGGGCACGAGTTCACCGACGAAGGCGGCCACGTCCTCAGCAAGGGCAAGGCCGCCCGCATCTTTTCGGCCACACCTCACGGCCGCGACGTCGAAATCTTCTGCGGCGGCGGCATGGACAACCCCGTCGAAGTCGATTTCGCCGAGACCGGCGAAATGTTCGGCACGGTGAACATCCTCATGTCGCAGCCGCGGGTCGACTGTCTTATGCACTGGGAGGAAGGCGGCGTTTACCCCCGCGAAGATCAGGGCGATTGCATCGCCGAATTCCGCCGCACGGGCGATTTGCTCGAACCGATGACGCGGATGGGCCACGTCGCCGTCAGCGGCGTCACACGCTACCGGTCGAGCGCGTTTGGCGATCGGTACCGCGACAACCTGTTCACGGCGATCTTCAACCTGCACAAGGTGACGCGGTCGGTCGTGGAGCGCTCCGGGGCGACGTTCGTCACGCGGGAAGAGGATTTCTTCGTGTCCGACGACCCCGACTGCCACCCCACCGACGTGCTCGAAGACGCCGACGGGAGTTTATTGGTGATCGACACGGGCGGCTGGTTCCGCATCGGCTGTCCCACGTCTCAGATCGCCAAGCCGGAGATCAAAGGGGCGATCTATCGCATCCGCCGCACCGACGGCCGCCGGGTGCGCGATCCACGGGGACTGAAACTCGACTGGGACAACCTGCAGCCGCCCGAGTTGGTGAAGCTCGTGGACGACGAGCGGTTCGCCGTCCGGGAACGTGCCGTGGACCGGCTGGCCGAGATCGTGGACATCCGCGAGACGGCGGTGCTCGATCGCGTGATTCTGCAGACGGATGGCCCGGCGAGCGAGATCGCACGACGGAATGCGGTGTGGGCGTGGGCGAGGTTCGGCGAGCACGGCCTCGGCCTCGCCGTTGTCCGTGCGCTGGACGACGAAGCCGAGAGTGTGCGGCTGGCGGCCGCGACGGCGCTCGGCACGCGCCGGGAGGCCGCCGCCGTCGAGCGGCTGTGCCGATCGGTGGTCGCGGACACGCCGCCCGTCCGGCGCGCGGCGGCACGGGCGCTGGGCCGGATCTGCGAATCTGAAGCGACGCGCGATGCGCTGCGGCGATTCTTTCCCGGTGAAGCGGGGCGGCAGGGGCTCGCCACGGGCGATCGGTCGGCCGCCGTCGAGGCGCTGTTCGCCAGTCTGGGCAATGAGGTGACCGATCGCGTGCTGGAGCACGCGCTCATCTACGCCGTCATCCGCATCGCCGACCGCGAGGCGACAGTGCCCTTTCTGCGTCACGAGAGCCCTGCTGTGCGCCGGGCCGCGCTGATTGCGCTCGACCAGATGCCGGAAGGCCGGCTCACCCGCGAGCTGGTCGTGCCGCTGCTCGATACCGACGACCCCTCCCTGCAGCGGACGGCCCTGGAGATCATCGGCCGCCACGAAGGCTGGGCGCGGGAGACGCTGGATCTCTTGCGCGGCTGGCTCGCCGAAGCGGCGCTGCCTGCGGAGCGCGAGGCGGTGCTGCGCGGCGTCCTCTTGGCCCAGAGCGGCGACGAGGCCGTGCAGCAACTCGTCGCCGAAGCGCTCAGCGCGAGCTCGACGGCGGCACCCGTGCGGTTGTTGCTGCTTGAAGTCGTGCAGCGCTCGCCCGTCGAGACGCTGCCCGCGCGGTGGCTGGAGGTTCTGCGGCAGATTCTGGAGAGCGGCAGCGCCGACGAACGCACGATGATCGCACAGATCGTGCAGGACCGCGCGATCGATCGCTTCGACGCCCGCCTGACGGCCATTGCGACCGGCGCGAGCGAGCCGGTCGAACTGCGCGTCGCGGCGCTGCTGGCGGTCGGACCGCGATTGAAGACGCTGCCGGACGATCTGTTTCGCTTCGCCCTGGATCAGCTTTCGGAAGACTCGCCACCGCTGGTGCGGTTGGCCGCCGCCCGCGCGGTGGCCGAATCGCCGCTGTCGGAACGGCAACTCGTCGACCTGTCGCAGCGTCTCGATGAGGCCGGCTCGATGGCCGCCCCGGTGTTGCTGCGGGCCTTCGGCGATTCTCGCAGCGAAACCGTGGGAACGGCGCTGCTGGCGGCACTTTCCGAGTCGCCGGCTGCCTCCAGCGTTTCCCCGGCCGAACTGGAGCTGCTGTTTCGCGGTTTTCCCGAGTCGATCCGCCACGAGGCCGACGCGCTGCTGCGAAAGCTCGGTGCCGATCCGGAAGAAGACCGGCGGCGGCTCGGGGAGCTGCTGCAGCTCTCGGAAGGCGGTTCCACCGAAGCGGGACGCAGCCTGTTCTTCAGCCGCAAGGCCGCTTGTGCGAGCTGCCACGCGGTGGGTGGCGAAGGCGGGAAAGTCGGCCCCGACCTGACGCAGATCGGACGCATCCGCACGGGGCGCGACCTCATGGAAGCGGTCGTGTTCCCCAGCGCCAGCTCAGCCCGCGGTTACCGCACGTACGTCATCGCCACCACGAAGGGCCGCCTCCACACCGGCGTCATCAGCCGCCAGACCGCCGACACCGTGTTCCTGCGCAACGCGGAGCTGGCCGAGATCCGCATTCCGCGGGGGGAGATCGAGGAGATGACGGAGACGAACGTCTCGATCATGCCCAAGGGTCTCGACCGGGCCCTCGCGCCGGAGGAGTTGCGGAATATGATCGCGTACCTGAAGTCGCTCAAATAACTGGATGGCGAATCCATTGCTGGGATTTCAGCCGCGGCAGCGGCGTTAGATCGTAGCCCACGGCGCGAGCCGTGGGGAGATGGTGCGGCTCGTGTCTGCCAGCCCCGGCAGGGGCGACAGAGGGACTCTGGTATCTGTCGCCCCTGCCGGGGCTGCAAGGTGTCATTTCTAACCGCTACCCACGGCCGGCGCCGTGGGCTACCATCTGTCGCCGCTGCCGCGGCTGTAATTGTCGCCCTCTTGTGACCTGCCAGCGATTCATCTGGACCCGTGTCCCACGACCGTTACGACAACCCCCTGATCGAGCGCTACGCGTCGGCCGAGATGAGCCGGCTGTGGTCGCCGCAGTTCAAGCATTCGACGTGGCGGCGGCTGTGGGTGGCGCTGGCCGAAGCGCAGCACGAACTGGGCCTGCCGGTCTCGGCCGCACAGGTTGAAGAACTCCGCGCGCACGTGGAGACAATCGATTTCGAGGCGGCCGCGCGCTACGAGCGGCAGTTGCGGCACGACGTGATGGCCCATGTCCATGCGTTCCGCGACCAGTGCCCCTCCGCCGGCGGCATCATCCATCTGGGCGCGACGAGCTGCTTCGTCACCGATAACACCGAGCTGATTCAGATTCGCGGCAGCCTGCAGTTCGTCGCGGAACGGCTGGCTGCCGTCATCGATCGGCTCGCCCACTTCGCCGAAAAACATCGCGATCTGCCGTGTCTGGCGTTCACGCACCTGCAGCCCGCCCAGCCGACGACCGTCGGCAAACGTGCTACGCTCTGGTGCTACGACCTCGTCCTCGATCTGGAGGAGGTCGAAAGCCGCCTCGCGCGCTTGCGGTTTCGCGGCGTGAAAGGGACCACCGGCACGCAGGCCAGCTTCCTCGACCTGTTCGACGGCGACCACCAGAAAGTTGAGGAGTTGGAACGCCGCGTCGCCGAGAAGATGGGCTTCGCCGAATGCTACGCCGTCACCGGACAGACTTATCCGCGGAAGCTCGACGCCCAGGTGCTGGCTGCGCTCTCGGGCGTCGGGCAGTCGTGCCATAAGGCCGGCAGCGACCTGCGGATCCTGCAGAGCCTGAAAGAGCTGGAAGAGCCGTTTGAAGAGCAGCAGATCGGCTCCTCGGCGATGGCCTACAAGCGGAACCCCATGCGGGCCGAGCGGATGTGCGCGCTTTCCCGGTTCGCGATCAGTCTCGCGTCCAACGCCGACGCCACGGCCGCCGTGCAGTGGATGGAGCGCACGCTGGATGACAGCGCGAATCGGCGATTGTCGCTGCCGCAGGCCTTTCTCGCGGTCGACGCCGCGCTCATCCTGTACGCCAACATCGCCGCGGGGCTGGTGGTCTATCCGCGGGTCATCGAGCGGCGGCTGGCCGAGGAACTGCCGTTCATGGCGACGGAGTCGATCCTGATGGCGGGCGTCCGCGCCGGCGGCGACCGGCAGGAGTTGCACGAGCGGATCCGCGTTCACAGCCAGGCCGCCGCCCGCGAAGTGAAAGAACACGGCCGGCCGAACGACCTCCTCGAGCGCTTACGGTCGGACCCGGCCTTCGCGGCCGTCGATCTCACGCAGGCGCTCTCGCCCGCCCGCTACATCGGCCGGGCGCCCGAGCAGGTGGATGCCTTCCTGCGCGACGTGGTGCAGCCGATCCGCGAGCGCTACGCCGCTGCGATACAAGCCTCGACAGGCGATGTACGAGTTTGATAACTCTCCGTTTCCTTCGTTTGCTCCTGTTCAAACCCGACCAGCCGCCGCCGCATCCACGGGGCACACGCGTGATCGAGCCGACGTTTCAACCTTCCCGCCGCGATCTCCTGTGCCGCTGCGGCATGGGGCTGGGCGGCCTCGCGTTCGGACAGCTTCTGGCGGAAGCGGCCGGTGCGCTGCCGGGCGCCGCCGCCGCGGACGTCCGCCGCGATCCACTGGCGCCCAAGCCGGCGCATTTCCCGGCGAAGGCCAAACGCGTCATCCACCTGTTCATAAACGGCGGGCCGAGCCACCTCGACACGTTCGATCCCAAGCCGCTGCTCGCGAAATACGCCGGCAAGGAGCTGCCCGGCGGGAACCTCAAGACCGAGCGGCCCACCGGCCACGCGTTCCCCTCGCCGTTCAAGTTCCGGAAGTACGGCGAAAGCGGGATCGAAGTCAGCGAGCTGTTCCGGCACACCGCGGAATCCATCGACGACATCGCCGTCATCCGCTCGATGCACGCCGACGTGCCCAACCACGAGCCGTCGCTGATGCTGATGAACACCGGCGAAGCGCGGCTCGTGCGGCCCAGCGTCGGCTCATGGCTCACCTGGGGGCTGGGGACGGAGAACCGCAACCTGCCCGCGTTCATCGCCATGTGCCCGGGCGGCTACCCGATCCAGGAATCGCAGAATTGGCACGCCGGCTTTCTGCCCGGCATCTACCAGGGCACGCACATCGATACGAAGCACACCGAAATCTCGAAGCTCATCGAGAACATCAAGAACGACCGCCTCGGTCGAGAACAGCAGCGGCGGCAGCTCGACCTGCTGCTCGCGCTCAACGAGCGGCACAAGGCGGCCCGAAACAACGATCCGCAGCTCGACGCGCGGCTCGAATCGTTCGAGCTGGCCTTCCGCATGCAGGCGGAAGCGGCGGACGCCTTCGACGTCAGCCGCGAGCCGAAGCACATTCTCGACATGTACGGCCCCGGCACGCAGGCGCGGCAGATCCTCATCGCGCGGCGGCTCGTCGAGCGGGGCGTGCGGTTCGTGCAGGTCTGGCACGGCCAGGGCCAGCCCTGGGACAGCCATGACGACCTCGAAGAGAACCACCGCCGTCTCGCGGGCCAGTGCGATCGCGCGATCGGCGCGCTCCTCAAGGATCTCAAGCAGCGGGGCCTGCTGGAAGAGACGCTGGTCATCTGGGGCGGCGAGTTCGGACGCACGCCGGCGGTCGAATTGCCGAAAAAGGGTTCGAACCAGGGCAAGATCAACGGCCGCGACCACAACCACTGGGGCTTTACGACGTGGCTGGCCGGCGGCGGCGTGAAGGGCGGCTGCGTGCACGGCGCGACCGACGAGTTCGGCTTCCGCGCCGTGGAGAACCGCGTGCACGTCCACGACCTGCACGCGACGCTCTTACACCTGATGGGCTTCGACCACGAGCGGTTCACGTACCGCTACGCCGGCCGCGACTTCCGCCTGACCGACGTGCACGGCCACGTCGTCCGCGAGATCATCGCGTAACTTCTTCGACCAGCCGGCGGGCGGCGTCCGTGATCCGCTGCTCGATGTCGTCCGCCCAGCGGTGCGCGGGCAGGCCGTAGACGACCATCGACGTGTTGCCCTCATAGCCCCAGCGGCTGGAGGCCCGCGGCGGCACGTCTTCTTCCAGCACCCGCAGCGAAGGGATATAGGCCATCACGTCGTTGGCGTAGCCGGCGACCCACGTCCGCTCGCCGAACAGCTTCTTGAAGCCCAGCGCATAATCCACGACGACTTCGCCGCCGAGCGCGATCCAGAGCTGATCGTCCAGCTTCCACGCCTGCACGGGATAGGGATACGTGCGGCGGAGCTCGTTGCCGGCTTTCAGCTCGCCGAGCAGCCGCTTCGCCCAGCGGGCGCGATAGTCGTTTCCTGCGGCGATCTTTTGAAGTTCCTCGCGCGAGGGCGGATCTCCCAGACGCAGCGTGACCATCTCGACGGCGGTGCGAATCTCAGGCTTCAGCTCGCGCATCTTGCCGGACAGCACGCGGTCGACGGCCTCGGCCAGCATGCCGCCGTACTTCTCGCACAATTCGACCGTCCGCCGCGGGAGCGGGTTCTGGTCGGCCCCGCAGCCCATGAAGAACATGGCGATCGCCTGCGGGTGCCGCTTCTCCAGATCGAGCTGCGCGAAGCCGGCGTAGTCGCCGCACCACTGGTAAAAGCTGAGCGTCGTATTGTGGCAGGCGTAGCCGAAGACCACCGCCCGCAGGCTCCCCTCCGGCGAACGCACGGCCAGCACCGGCACCGTGTGATCAACGGGACCTTTGAGCGCGTTCTCTTCCCGCAGCCGGGGGACTTCCGGCTCCAGGTTGTTGCGGCGGTTGACAGCGAAGTCGGTCGTGCCTTCGGCGGCTTCGAGCCGCGCCGGCTTCAAGTCCTCGAGGGCTTTGCCGACGGTTTGCACGATCGTCTGCTCCAGCCGCGCAGAATATTCCTCGATCAGCTTCCGCTGCGCATCGTCGAGGGGATAGACGTCGTACAGCGCCCCGCGGAGCACCGGCCCGCAATGCGTGTGCGAGCTATGCAGCATGATGTCGGCCCGGTCGAGGCCGAACTTCCCCTTCAGGCTCTTGACGGTGTTCTCGTAGATCGACTGCGGGATGCCCAACAGATCGGTGGAGACGACCACGACGCGCCGGCCGCCGGCGTCCTGGAGCGCGAGCGCCTTCACCCACAGGTCGTGCAGTTTGCCCTCGGCGGGATGCGTCCGGCCGCCGTAGCCCGCCATCCACAGGTTCTGCTCCGGCGTGATGACGGCCCGGGCCACCCCGGCCTGCCACAAAGCCTCGGCACCTCGGGCCGTGGAGCCGCCGACAACGAGCGCGAGCAACACGACGAGCAGTCGGCGTACGACGACCATCCAAACCCTCGGCATTCATTGGGTCTATAGAGTTTAGCCGCGGCCCAGCGGGCCGCGCGAAGCCGGCGCGTGACCCGCTGGGCCGCGGCTAAACGGCGGCTCAATGTTTCATTCCGACTGTTGCGTCCCGGGCCGCAGGTGCCGGGCGAAGAACTCGACCGACTTCCGCACGCTGGCTGTGTTGAAAAAAGTGGCGATGTGGCCGGCGTTTTCCACGACGTGCAGCTCGGCCTCGACATTGGCGCTGCGAAGCTGCTCGACCATGCGTTGCGGCGAGCGCAGCGGCACGAGCGCGTCTTCCTCACCGTGAAAGAAGAACATCGGCGGGGCCTTGCGCGTCACGAACGCCGCCGGCGAGGCCGCTTGATAGAGCTCGGGGACTTCGGCGGGCGAACCCCCGAGCCAGAAGGCGAGCGTGCGGCTATCGGACCCCAGCTCACGGAAGTCGCAGGGAGCCCCGCCGGCGCAGACGCATTGCAGGGAGAGGTCAAGCTCCTGCCGCTTCACCACAGGGGCCGCATCGTCGATCGGGCTCTTGCCCTCGTCGCCAGTATCCTTAGCGGCCGTCGTTGCCAGCAGCGTCACGAGGTGTCCGCCAGCCGAGTAGCCCAAGGCGCCGAGCCGCACCGGGTCGACCTGGAAATCTTCGGCATGTTTTCTGATCCAGCGGACGGCATCGCGGCAGTCTTCGATCTGCGCCGGGAACTTGTGACGCGGCGCGAGCCGGTAGTTGATGGCAAAGGCGGCGATCCCCTCACGGGCGAGCGAACGGGCATAACCGGCAAGCTGCCCTTTGCCGCCACTGCGCCACGCCCCGCCGTGCACCACGAGCACCGCGGGGAACGGCCCGCTGCCGGTGGGCAGCCACGCGTCGAGCAACAGCCGCTCTTCGCCGCGCGTGGCGTAGGTGAGATCCCGCTGGAGGCGGTACGGTAGCGCGCTGTCGGCTCGTAACGGCGCGGGTGCCGCGACATCTTCGGCGGCTGCCGCGCTGGGAAGCGACAGCATGACAACAACCGCCGCCGCGGCTGGCAGCACCGAGATTCGCCGCATCCACTTCACCGCGTGCGCCATCGCCAGTCCTACCCCT
>JAHWKJ010000615.1 GCA_019347905.1 Planctomycetota bacterium | reverse complement strand
AACGACGGGCCGCTTCGACCGGGCCATCCTTCCCGTCTGGAGCCAGGGCGACGTCGCGCCGCTGGGCGAGCGGTTCGGCATGCCATTTGATCGCGGACCGAAGTAACTCTACGACATGCCGGAGTTCGTCTCGGCAGGCGAGCGACCGCCTGCGGACCACAGCCAGTACGACATCGAGATCATTGCCGAGATCAACCACGCCCCGCGGCTGTCGGACGCGGAGATCGTCCGGCAGGCCGATGCGTACCGCCACAGCGGGGCCGACGTCATCGACCTGGGCTGCATTCCCGGCGAGCGCTGGCTGTGGGCGGGCGATACGGCGCGGCTACTCGTCCGCGAGGGGCACCGCGTCTCGATCGACAGCTTCGAGCGCTGCGAGGTCGAAGCGGCCGTCTCGGGCGGAGCCGAACTCGTGCTGAGCGTCAACAGCACGAACATTGCCTGGGCAGCGGCGCTGGACGCGGAACTGGTCGCCATCCCCGACGATCCGCGGGCGCTCGACGGCCTGCAAGCGACGATTGACGCGCTGCGTGATCGTAATGCTCGCTTTCGCATCGATCCGATTCTCGAGCCGATCGGCTTCGGTTTCGCCGCATCGCTCGCCCGCTACTACGAAGCCCGCCGCCGCTGGCCCGAGCTCGAAATGATGATGGGCATCGGCAACGTCACGGAATTGACCGAAGTCGATACGGCCGGCATGAACGTGCTGCTGGCCGCGATCTGTCAGGAGCTGGGCGTCAAGAGCGTGTTGACGACGGAAGTCATCAACTGGGCCAGCAGCGCCGTCCGCGAGTTCGACGTTGCGCGGCGGCTGGTCCGTCACAGCCTGGAGCAGAACGTGCTGCCCAAGCACGTCGATTCACGGCTGGTGATGCTTCGCGACCCAAAAGTCGTC
Organism: Planctomycetota bacterium; assembly: GCA_019347905.1. Taxonomy (GTDB): domain Bacteria; phylum Planctomycetota; class Planctomycetia; order Planctomycetales; family Planctomycetaceae; genus JAHWKJ01. The sequence continues at coordinate 2,775 of JAHWKJ010000615.1, read as the reverse complement.
GAACGCGGCCCCGACGAACTCGCCGCCCTGGCCGCGGAGCTGACCGATCCCAACTTCCGCATCTTCGTGGAAGCCGGGGAAATCCACCTGATGAACCGCGACGGCCACTGGCGCGGGCGCGACGCGTATGAGTTGTTCGACCGCGCAATCGCCGATTCGCCGGGCCTCGACGCCTCGCACGCGTTCTATCTCGGTTACGAGTTGTCGAAGGCAGTGACGGCCCTGACGCTCGGCAAACAATACGTGCAGGACGAGGCCCTCAGGTGGGGAATGCTGACGGTTCCGGAAGTCAGCGCCCACGACCGCCGCAAGGCGGAGGCCCACGCGGCCGCACCGGCCAGGGGGAGAAAGCGATGACGGCGATTCGACGTGCGGCCCTCGGCATCGTCGCCGTGCTGCTTTCGCTGGCAGCCGCGTGGTGGAGTGACGCGGTGAAGGGGTCAGCCCCCTTTGTCTTCGTCAGCATCGGCGGCGGCCGACCGTCGAGCCGCGAGAGCCTGCGTTGGCTGCTGGAGAGCCGCCACGAGCGAACGAACCTTGGCGCTCGCAGAGCGTCAGGACTATGATCGCCCCGTCCCCGCCGCTGGTCCATCCGGCGGCCGTCCGCCGGAGAGGTTCCAGAGCGGCCGAATGGGCCGGTCTCGAAAACCGGTGTACCCCTATGGGGTACCGAGGGTTCGAATCCCTCCCTCTCCGCTCTTCCTGCTGCCCGCGAGCCATGACAGCATGGGTCGCGGGCATTTGCATTACAGAGATTCGCTGACCCGGATAGTTCAATAGCGGCGACTCCGCGAGGCCTTTGTGCGCTACCTGCGCAGCTTCCGCATTGCGACGAATGGGTTCCAGCAACGCGCGAAGGCGACCGCTCCCGGACAAGGGCAGCAGGCACGCTATCCAGACGTGCCGCTCAATCGATCCCGCTGGTGGCGCCGCTGGTCGACCTGCTGCGAATCATCGTCGGCAACGTGTAACGGGGCCGGTCTTTCTAAGGCGATGCTTCGCCGCCGGTGAAGCGCCACCATCGCCCACGAAGACCGCTGACGCGCTCGGGCACGAGCTGGCGTTCCGCATTGCCAGAATGGAGCGCGGCCGCACCACCACAACTACGCGTGCTGAACGACAGGCAGCGGCCCGGCGGTTGTGGAGCGACGCGGGAGCGATCAAGACCGAGCGCGTCCGGCTGGACTTCATCCGCATCATCAAAACAAGCGTGCGGAGAGAGACGCGCGTCGTGATCGGTGAGATCTTCGTGATGCGCGACTGCACCAGCAGCTACCGTCGGGCCAGAGCGATGACCAGCATCGCATTCAGTATTCCACGTGCCCACGGCTGCATGAAATTCAGACCGCGAGCGCGTACAATCTGGCCTCTGGTCGTTCTCCGATCCGAGGTGAGCACTTGATAGAAACAGCGACGGCCGTACCACTGCGAACGCACCGGGCGCGGCCTGTTCTTTTCCGAGATACTGGTAGATACAGCACCCGGAATACCTCGAAAGGCGCTCTCATCGAGGAGGCCGGTCGCGTCTTTTCTGCTCTGGCAAAGGGCAATGGCATGGACGAGACCCGCAAAGCGGCAGTCTCTGGCGCCCTGCTCAGCCAGCGGTCGCGGGCGAACCGCGAGCGAATCTGGACGCTCATCCAGCAGCGGTATCTCCTCTCAGACTGGCTGACAGAGCAACTAATCGCCGAGCGGTCGGATGGCGCGCATAATCCAGAATTCATCGGGCTCCTGTATTTGCTCTACGCTCTGCGCGACCGTCTAACGTTTGATTTCGTCACACGCGTCCTGCCGGAGCGGGGAGAGGGGAAGCTTGTGACGCGCGGCGACGTGCTCGACTGGCTCAAGCAATGCGCGCCTGCCGAGCCACAGATCGAGCGTTGGACCGAGAGCACGCGAGTCAAGCTGGCCGGAAGCATTCTTACGGCGCTGCGGGATTTCGGCGTCCTCACTGGTAAACAGAAGAAGCGCGTGGCTCGCCCGCTCCTGCCGCTCGGTGTGGCCGAGGCGCTCCTGCGGATTCTGATTGCCGAAGGCTATCGCGGGCGGGATGTCGTCGTCGATCCGACCTGGAGACTGTTCCTGCGAACCAGCCCGGAAGTCGTTGCTACGCTGGCGGCGCTGGCGGCCGACGGGCGGATCCGGTTCGAGAAGGTGGGCGCGACTGTCGTGCTCGAAACACCCGCGGAATGGGAGGAGGAGTCGTGACGAGCCACGACTGGCGCTGGAAGCTGCACGAAGCGCTGGAACGCATCCGAAACCGATACGATTTCATTGGTCGCAAGACCGGCGCGCCCTTTCTCGCCATCGTTTACCCGCCGGACCGGGAATCGGTGGTGCTGAAGGAGTGGCACACGCAGTCCGCAGCCCTGCCGCCGGATTTTGAGGTCCGCAAGGTGGACGTGCTGGAAATCACGCAGCAAATCGTCGGCGAACTGGGCGCAGAGAACATCGTGAGCTCGATGGCCGACCCGATGCCGGGGTCGGACCCACAGTCCGAACTGGGAGAACTGTGGGTCCAGGCCGTTGCCGACGCGATCCGCACACGGCTGTCTCAGCCGGGAACGGCCCGACCGGTCGCGAGCCTCGAGCGGCTGGCGGCTCTGTATCCGGCGTGCGGACCGCGGGCCGTCATGCAGCGGCTGTGGGACAGTGCTCAGTCCAGCCTGAAGGGCCCGGTCATTGTCTTCATCCCGGGACACGTGGTGGAGTCCCGGACCTACTCGTTCGTGCCGAAACGCGACGAATTCATGTATCGTGGTGACCTGCTCTGAT
>JAHWKJ010000614.1 GCA_019347905.1 Planctomycetota bacterium | reverse complement strand
ATGGCAAAGATCGACGACGAAGGCTTCATCGAGATCACCGGCCGGCTCTCGCGGTTCTCAAAAATCGGCGGCGAAATGGTCCCGCACCTGCGCATTGAGGAGGCGCTGCTGGCGATCGTCGAGGGGGATACCGAGAGCCGGAAGCGTGAGCGCCCGGAGCCAACCGGCGAAGCTCCAGACTCACCGACCGCCACCACCGAATTGAAGCTGGTTGTGACGGCAGTTCCCGACGAGAAGAAGGGCGAGCGAATCATCGTCCTGCACCGCCCGCTGGGCCGCCCCATCGCGGAGATCGTGAAAGACCTCGAACAAAGCGGCCTGCCCAACCTGTGGCTGCCCTCCCGCGACAGCTTCATCGAAGTCGAGGAGATCCCCGTGCTGGGCACCGGCAAACTCGACCTGCAGGCGGTGCAGAGATTGGCGCGGGAAAAGACCGGCACAGCGCGGCCTGCGGCCGCAACCAAGGACAATGCGAGTTCCACGCCGAAGGAAGTTCAACGACAGGAAGATTGAGGATAGGAAAATGAGAAGCCGGTTTGATTTTCCTGTCCTCAATCTTCCTGTCTCACCCGCCCGGGACCAGTCGCGCCTCGTACTCGATCGCCACGCGGCTGGCGATGCCGTTGCGGCCGGCGGCGTTGCGGGGGAGGACGCGGAGGCGGTTCTTGCCGGCGTGCAGTCGCCAGGCGAAGATGGGTTCGACGGGCCGCGGTTCGCCGCCATCGATTTCCGCCACGAATGTCTCGAAGCCGGGCGTTTCGGTGTCGAGGTGCACGCGCATTTCGCCCGGCGCCATCGTCGCTTCGAGGTAATAGTGGGCTTGGTTGAGGGTCCATTGCCAGTTGCGCGGGTTCGTCACGCGCTTGCTGTACAGCTCGCGGGCCGGCAGTGCTCCGCCCGCCCAGGCGTAGTGCCCGGTCCAGAACCAGCCGCGCATGCCCTGGTTCAGCGGCAGCGGTGACGTCTCTTCAAGGAAGTTGCTGCGCGGGATCAGCCGCAATTCCAGAAAAGGCGGCTTCGATGCCAGCCCCTCCCAGCGCGGGCCGTCGTCGGTGAGATGCACCATCTCCACGGCCCGGTGCGGACGGTCGTGAAACAGCGCTGTCTGCCGCTCGTGCAGCTCCAGCAGCGAGAGCGGCGTGCCCGCATCCTTGTCGATCGCATACCACGCGAACTGGCCGTCGACGTAGATCCATTTGCGATGCTCGCCCGACCAGATCTCGACGACCTCGTGGCCGCTGCGGATGCGGTCGAGGAAGTTGTGCGGCCCCAGCGAGACGGCGCGGCCGACGAGGCCGAAGCTCTCGCAGGCTTGCAGGAACACGATGTTGTACTGCTGACAGAAGCCGCCCACCCGTGTGCCGTCGGCGTGCGGCGACAGGATTTCCAGCGCGTCCCACGGCGGATAGCTCTCGCCCAGATGGCCCTTGCGCCACTGGCTCGCACTCCAGCGGGCGAGACGGCAGACGAGCTCGAACTCCGACTCCGCGCCCTCGGCGACGCGGTCGAGGTGCTTCTCGCGCAGCAGCTTCAACTTCGGGTGATCGAACGGCTCGTACTCGAACGGAATCGACGTGCGGACGATCTCCTCGTTGTGGCTGTCGATGACCTTCAGACGCTGGGTCCAGTCGTCCGCCGTCGCGGCGTCGCTGTGGATTTGCAGCGAGTGCACGCGCGGCGTAGTCAGCGGATCGTCGCTCGCGAGCCGCAACCGCATCTGAACATAGCGGCCGCGCAATTCGTCGACCGTGCCGTTCGTCTCCTGCCATTCGCTCCACGACTCATCCGGCACGTAGCCGGCCCCGCTGCGCACGGTGATCGCGACGCGGCTGCCGGCAGGAGTTTCGGCATCGACGATAATGCGAATCGGGCCGGGGCGATCCTGGCACGGGGCCACGAGCCTGGCTTCCAGGTTGCATGTATCGAGGACCGGCAGCGTCAGCGTGCCTTCCGGAACGTGCTGGTCGAGAAACAGCCGCACGTAGTATTCGCCGTCGAGGCTGCCGTCCGGGCCGAGGCGGCGGTCGTTCCACGTGCGGCCGCCATCGGTCGATCGGGCGCTGCGGTTGGGATGACGCACGATTGTCCGCGAGCCGGCGGCATAATCTTCGTCGCCGGCGATCCAGACCCGGCCGCTCCCGGAGAGCACGAACCGGTTGCGTCCGGTGACGAGTGACTCAGGCGGCAGATCCCAGGCCAGCCAATAGTTGCCCAAGCGCTGTGGGGGGGCGAGCGGGAGCGAGCGGTCATTGAGGCGGATGTCGAACTCGCCCCGGCCGCCGACGAGCAGCGTTGCCCGCCGCGCCGCCGGCCGTTCGACCGACAGGTCTTTGCAGATCCAGACGGAATCGCTCAGCGTCTCCTCGTTGGGGTGATAGCAGTAGCCGGCCGCGGGACCGTCGTCTTCGTGGAGGACGCCGCGCGCCAGTTCGATTGCGCCGTCTTCGGACGAGAGGGCGATGTTCTCGGTGAGCGATTGCTCCCACATGGTGCGGGAATCGAGGCGCAGTTCTCCGGCGGCCGCGAAGAGGCTAAGCCAGGCGACGAGGCCGGGGACGAGAACAAGCGTGTGTCGCATGCGAAGACGTGGGGGCATATTCCTGATTTGTCAGGAGGCTGTGGAGACGTTGCGAACGTCGCTCAGCGGTTCAGTGTTTCCCACGACCTGTGGTTCGTCAACAGTTGCATGAAAGTGCTGTTTGCCGGCGGCGGGCGATGTCGTACAGTCCGCCCGCTACGGGGTCAGACCCCTTTGCGGTTCGCACGTGTTCCATAGGCATCGTCGTTCGTCCGCAAAGGGGTCTGACCCCTTCCTCGAACGCACCGGCGCTGAGACGATCCGTCGTGAAAATCCGCAATCGCTTCATCATCAGCCTCCTCGCGCGAGTCATCGTCGTGGGGCTGCGGCTGCTCTTCCTTACCTGCCGGCGGCGTACGCGGCTGGAGGTGGAGGGCATCGATCCCACGCGGGACACGGGCGATCGGCGGTACCTGTACTCGATCTGGCACGATCAGATCCTGCTGCCGATCTTTCTCAAACCCCGAAATTCGGCCGGGCTGGTCAGCCGCCATCAGGACGGCTCGTGGGTGGCCGACCTCTTGCGATTGACCGGCATCAAACCCATCCGCGGTTCGAGCCGCCGCGGCGGGACCGAGGCCATGCGGCAGATGCTCGATGCCGCCCGCGACCTGCACATCGTAATCACGCCGGATGGGCCGCGCGGGCCGCGCCGCGAAATGAAGCCGGGCATCGTGTTCCTGGCGTCGCATTCGGGCCGCACGATCGTGCCGGTGACGTTTTCGTGCCGCCGCGCGTGGCGGATTCGCGGGAACTGGACGGATCTGTTGATTCCCAAGCCGTTCACGAGAATCTACGCGATCGGCGGCGAGCCGCTCCAGGTGCCGCTGGACCTGTCGCGGGCGGGACTGGAACAGTTCACCGCCCGCCTGCAGGCCGAGATGGACCGCCTGCAAGCCGAGGTCGACCGCTGGGCCGCCGGCGACGAGCCGCGGACGCGCCAAAACGATGTGCGAGCGGCCGCTTGAATGTCTTTTTCGAGCGCTTGCACACCAACCCGACGCGTCAGCGAGGGACACGAAACCTCTGCGAGCGAATGCCCTCGCTGACGCGTCGGGTTGGTGCGATCGTCGCGTTTGCTGCAAGTGGCGCAG
>JAHWKJ010000613.1 GCA_019347905.1 Planctomycetota bacterium | reverse complement strand
CCGGGAGTATGGCAGGCACGACTCGAAAGCGACTTGGCCTCCAGTTTATGTCGGACTGGCCTACTATCGCGCCGGCAGGTTCGACGACGCGCTGGCAAACTTCCGAAAACAAATGAACTGGGAGATGGCCTGGCCGTTGTTGGCGATGACCTGCCAGCGGCTCGGCAAACAAGCCGAAGCGCGCGAATGGCTGGACAAGGCGGACCAGTGGTACGCTCAGTCCATGCAGGCCGCTATCGCGGGACAGACGACCGTGGGCATGCCCCAATTCTACGTTTGGGACCGCCCGCAGTTTCAGCTCTTGCATCGCGAGGCCCAGGCGCTGCTCGCTGGCTCTGCGGACCCCGACCCCTGGCAGCACCTGATTGAGGCTCGAGGTTACCGGCTGATCGGCGAGACGGAAAAGTCCGACGCGGCATTCGCCGCCGCTGCCGCGGCCAGTCCCAACGATGCGGACGTCTGGGTCACGCGCGCGCGGCTGCTGGCTCAATGGGACGAGCAGGAGCGCTCCTCGGAAGCCGATTGGCAGAAAGCTGTCGAGCTGGCCGGCGACGACCCGCTACCGTGGATTCAGCGCGGCCGCTGGTATGCGGAGCGCGGAGAGCAGGAGAAGGCCGACGCGGACTTCGCGAAAGCCGCGTCACTGACGCCAAACGAACTGAACAAGTTCCTCGAAGCCGGCTGGTGGGTCGTGGGGCCTTATCCCCAGGCGCTTGCGGCATTCTGTCCGCCTGAGATCGATCCCGATCCATCGCGGCCCGTTCACGTGATCGATCCGGCGTCCGGCCTGTCCGACCAGCCCGTCGCCTGGCGGTCGGTCACCCCGGCAGGGTACAGCCTGCGGGTGGAGCGCGGCCATCCGGTGCTGGACAGCAATCAGCAACAGGTTTCCATGTATGCCGTGACCTGCGTCTATTCGCCGGACGAACGCTCATCGACGTTGTTTGTGGGCGGCGATGATCTGGTGCGCGTCTGGCTCAATGGCCGGCTCGTCCACGAGACGAACCGAATCCTGAGTTGGGTGTGGGATCAGGACCGCGTGCCCGTGACGCTCCGCCAGGGCCGCAACACGCTGCTGGTGAAGGTGAACAACGGCACCGGGAATTACTTCTTTCGGCTGCGGCTCGCCGACGGCCCGATCGACCGTGCAGAGGCGTTGGCCGAGCATGGGCTGTGGAAAGAAGCGGCCGGCGCTTTGCCCCTGGAGAAGAGCAACGCTCTGGCCGACGTGAGCCATTCCGGGAGGTGCGCCGCTCTGCTCCTGGCCGCGGGCGACATCGAAGGCTACCGCCGGCAATGTACGGGGATGCTGGAAAGGTTCGGAAGCCCGTCGAACGCCAGTGCTGCGTTCGTTGTGGCGACGGCCGTCGGACTGCATCCCGACGGGATCAGCGACATGGCTCGACTTGTTGAGCTGGCGCGGAAGGGGCAGGTGCCTGGAAACGCCAATGAGCGCTGGCGTCTGGACGCGCTGGCTCGCGCGCATTACCGAGCCGGTGAGTTTCAGCAGGCGATTGACGTGCTCAGCGAGTCTCCCGACGCCTGTTCTGGCCGAGGATGGGCCATCCTGGCGATGGCGCATCACCGGCTGGGCCAGACCGCGGAAGCGCGAGAATGGCTGGCAAAGCTCGAGACCTGGTACGGCCGGGCGACTCAAGATGCGGTCCAGGCTGCGCAGTTCAGGCATTGGCACGGAACCGACTGGTGGTCCCTGGCCTGGGACCAGATCGCTTATCGCGAGGCGAAGACGCTGATCGACGGCGCCGCTTTCCAGGAAGACACGCACCTCCAGGCACTTCAGGCCCGCGCCCGAGAGCAACTCGCAACACGCAACCCGCTCACCGCGAGCTATGATCACGCCCTGATGCTGAAGCCGGAGGAGACGCGACTGTGGCTGGCCCGCGGCCGCCGGCTGGCCGAACTCGGCCGCTTCGACGAGGCCGAAGCCGACTTCAACAAGGCCGCCGAGCTGGCTCCCGATGACCACACCGTCGCCACGGCCCGTGCGGCGTTCCTCGCCGAGCGCGGCGACGTGCCGCGCGCGGCTGATGCGTTCCGGACGGCACTGGACTCCGCCAGCGCGAAGGACTGGGCGAACCTGGGCCGGATCGTCGAGGACGAGCTGTCCCGTCGGCCGGAGGTGCTCGACGAGCTGCTCCTGCGCAATCCGCAGGAGGGTGGGCTGCATCGAATCCGTGCCGAATCGCTGGCGCGCCAAGCGCTCTGGCGCGAGGCGCGGCAGAGCTATTCGAGCGGCAGCCCTCACTGGCTCCACGAAAAGTGCAACGCCGCCCTGTCCCGACTTCTGGGAGACGAGGCCGGCTACGAACAGGCTTGCCGGCGGCACTCCGACCTGCGGCTGGACGGGAAGAGCCCGGAGCTGGCGGGCTTCAGCCAGGTGGGGATCCGCGGCCTGCGGCCAGTCGAACCCGCCGAAGCGGCGGAGCTGCTCCGGCTGGTGGAAAATGAACCCGCCCTCGGGCCGCTGTCGCGCCAGCGGTCGTTCGCCATGGGTCTGGCGCTGTACCGCGGCGGCAAACACGAGCCGGCGATCGAGTCCTTGAGCAAGGCACTCGAGCCGCACAGCGACTGGCAGCGCGACGCATTCGTCTGGCCGGTGCTGGCGATGGCACACTGGCAGCTTGGCCGGCAGGACGAAGCCCGCAAGTGGCTCGCGCGGAGCGAGACATGGATCGACCTGACGCACCGCGCCGCCGGGATTCCGCTGTCCGTCGGCCCCTACAACACGTTTTACGACGTGTGGCTCTACGCCCACGCGCTGCACTTCGAGGCCAAGGCCCTGATCGACGGACCGGCGTCGGCGCAGGAAGCGCTCGACTTGCTTGCGCCGCAGGCCGGCCAGCGCACCATCGACGTCCAGGCAAAGGCCGAGGCAAGACGGCGGGACGCCGTGGCCAGGCATGGCTCACCATCGACTCGGCGACAAGACCAAGGCGCTCCAGTGGTACACCCGCGGCGTTGATTGGATGGAGAGGACAAAGACGACGAGCGAGACGATGCGTCGCGTCCGGGCGGAGGCCGCGGAGCTGTTTGAGATCGAGAATGAGCCATGACCCAAAGCCACACAGCAGAACAGTCCGACGAACTTGACTTCCCGTGGACGCGGCTGGGAAGGATCGACCCTCCCGCGTCCCTCGTTCCCAGGCTCTGCCTGGGAATGCCGTCTGCGATGCTCCGCATCGGCCAGCGACGGCTCGGGATCAGCCGCGGCCTCTGGCCTGGGAAGCCTCTACTGGCCCGCCCGCTCGCGGTATGACGTCAACGCGGCCGACCGCTGAGACGCCCTCCCTTCTGCACGAACGGCTGCTGGTTTACGCCGCCAACAGCCGGGCCATCGCGTCCGGCGAGCCCGTCGGACCGCACGTGCTGGAGATTGAGCGGAATGAACCGGAGGAAGACGAGCCGATTTCTCTCAGCCTGTTCGATGCCGGCGATGTGATCTTCGGCAATGCGGAGGGACTGGGCCGCATCCTCGACGAAGATAGAGCCTAATCGGTCGGCGTGATGCTTGACCCAAATAAGTGCCAATTAGTGGAAATTAGTGTTCCCCTGCCTGGCAGGCGGAACACTAATTACCACTAATCTTCACTAATCCTTCAGAAGGACGAGGTGCACCACACTTATCGTGCCGCCCGAGCTGCCGGATTGATCTTCTCGGT
>JAHWKJ010000612.1 GCA_019347905.1 Planctomycetota bacterium | reverse complement strand
TCAGGCCCTGCACCAGTCCTTCGCTGAGCTTGGCGTTATAGAGGCCGCGCACGCGATCGACCACGCTTTGCATGTGCTTCTGGTCGAGGGCCTCGCCGCGGCCCACGTCGCCGAGTTGAGCGTCGGGGTGCATCACGATCTCGTTGGCGGCGAGCGCCGCGATGACGTTTTCCCCGCGGACCGTCTCCGGAATCCAGGCGACGGTTTTCACCCGCGAGACCTCGGCCGATGTCAGAAAGTCGGCGAAGCGCTGCACGTCATACAGGTCGCTGGCGCCGGCCCCGATCTCGAGCACGAGCACGGCCCGCCGGTTTTCCTGCACGGCCCGGTTCTGCAATTCGAGGGCGGCATTCTTCACGCGGCCGAACTGCACGCTGTCGATCGGGCTGGTGACGGTCAAAAACCGTCCCAGTGGACGCGGCTGGTCATCCTGCGCGCTGCCGCCGGCCGCTGCCAGCAGAACTGCCAGCACGGCCAGTGGTGGACGCAGACATCGAAGCAGAACAGGCATGCTGAGTTCATCCACAGTGGCGGCAAATCGCTTCGGAAGCGCGCGGGCCGGGAGCGGCTGCGAAGTACAGTTCGCGGACATCCTACCGCCGCGCCTCTAGGCATTATACCGGCTGAAAAAAATGGGGGTCAATTTGCTGACGCGGAAGCCGTCTTTCGACAGGTGCGGCCGCACGCTACGATTCCGACCCCACATGGGGATGAGTGAAGGGGTCAGACCCCTTTGCGGACGAGCGATCGTGAGCGGCGAACACGGGTGAGCCGCAAAGGGGTCTGACCCCGTGGCAGGACGAGACGAATGCCGAACTCGCAGACCTACATTCTCGCCGGTGGCGGGACGGGCGGCCATCTTTTCCCCGGGCTGGCCGTCGCGCAGGAACTGGCGGCCCGACAGCCGCAGGCGCGGTTCGTCGTGGCGGGCGCTGGCCGAGAACTCGAGGCCGAGATCATCGGCGTGTGCGGGCTCGAACATCGCGCCTTTCCCTGCCTGCCGTCGACGGACCTGCGGCGGCGGCCGCTCCGCTTCTTGTGGAGCCTGCACAGAGCGACCCGCAGCGCCGCGGCGTGGCTCCGGCGCGAGAATCCGGCCGCGGTGATCGGACTGGGCGGCTTTGCGTCGGCGCCCGTCGTGCGTGCCGCCGGCCGGCTGCGGATTCCCACGATTCTGTTGGAACAGAACGCGATTTCGGGCCGCGCCACGCGCTGGCTCTCCCGCCGCGCCGCCATCGTTTATCTCGCGTTTGAATCCGCGGGAAGAACGCTGTCGCGAAAGGCTCGCCGCCGCGTCGTGGGCAACCCGGTCCGCGCCGAGATCGCCGCCTTGTACCGGCGGCCGCCCGCCGAACGCTGCGAGCGGCCGGTGCTGCTGGTGCTGGGCGGCAGCCAGGGGTCGGAGCCGGTCAACGCCGCCGTCTGCCGCGCCGCCGAGTGGCTGCGGGCGTCCTTGCGCGGCTGGAAGATCGTACACCAGACGGGGCGGCGGCAGCTCGATGACGTCCGCCAGCATTACCGGCGATTCGGCCTGGAAGCCGTCGTCGAGCCGTTCTTCACGGACATGGCCGCACAACTTCGGCAGGCGTCGCTGGCGATCTCCCGGGCCGGTGGGACGACGCTGGCGGAACTCGCGTGCGCCGGCTGTCCGGCGGTGCTCATTCCGTATCCGCACGCGGCCGACAATCATCAGGCGGCCAACGCAGGCCCATTTGCCGCGGCCGGCGCGGCACGAGTCGTGTGCGAGCGCGCCGAAAGCGACGGGACGGCGCGTGCACTGGCGGACGAACTGATCCGCCTCCTGGACGCGCCGGGCGTTCGGCACCGTATGCACGAAGCGATGTACGGCTGCGCCCGACCCGATGCCGCCGCACGTGTCGCGGACGGAATCGAAATGCTCTGCGGCAGTGCGTCCCGCACGCTGCCGCTTTCGCGTCCGACGACTGTCGAACGCGTCGCCGGTTGAACCATTGCCACCCTCGCCAACATGAATCCAACGCCGGACGATTTGCTGCTCATCACCGGAGCCACCGGACTCGTGGGCAGTCACGTGGCCGAGGAATCCCGGCGGCGCGGCTTACGCACGCGGGCCATCGTTCGCACGGGCAGCGACGTTGGTCTGCTCAAAGACTGGGGCGTCGAAGTTGTCGAAGGGGAGCTCAACGATGCGGAATCGCTCCGGCGGGCCTGCGATCGCGTCACGATCCTCGTGCACTGCGCCGCCAAGGTCGGCGACTGGGGGCCGGTCGAAGATTATCGCGAGGTCAATGTCCGCGGACTCGACGCGCTGCTCGATGCCGCACGCAACGCCGCGCACCTGAAGCGTTACGTGCACATCAGCTCGCTGGGCATCTACGAAGCCCGCGACCACTGGGGCACCGATGAGACCGAGCCGCCCTCCCGCACAGGCATCGACGGCTACACGCTCTCCAAAGTCGAAGCCGAAGACGTCGTCCGGCGGCACATCGACGAGCACGCGCTGCCGGCGGTCATTTTGCGGCCCGGCTTCATCTACGGCCCCCGCGACCGTACCGTGCTGCCGCGACTGCTGGAGAAGCTGAAAGGCCGGAAGGTGAAGTTCCTCGGCTCGGGAGAGCAGTTGATGAACAACACCTACGTCGGCAACCTGATCGATGCGGTCTTCCTGGCCATCGAGCGCGACGCGGCTGTCGGTGAGACGTTCAACATCACCGACGGGCGGCTGGTGTCGAAGCGGGAGTTCATCGGCACGATCGCCGAAGAGGCCGGGCTTCCCGTGCCGAAGCGTTCGGTCCCGCTGCCGGTTGCCCGCGTTTTGGCCCGCGGGATGGAAGGGTTGTGGAAGCTGCTGCGGAAGCGCGAGGCGCCGCTGTTGTCGAGCGCCCGCATCAAGTTCCTGGGGCTGAACCTCGATTTTTCGATCGGTAAAGCCCGCCGGGAACTCGGCTACGAGCCGGCCGTCGAATTCCGCGACGGCGTGCGGCAGACGGTCCGCTCGTTCCGCGAGACGGGCCGGCTGTGACGGCCGTGTGTGCGTCGCGAAAGTCGGAGTGTGGATTTCAATCCACACGGCCGATGCTCAATGGCATGTGAGCGTCTAAAGATCCGGGCCGTGTGGATTGAAATCCACACTAACCGTTCGCAATTCGCGCCGCGATCGGGCAGAATCCGTAGCACAAGCAGCTTGCTTGTGCGGGGGTTCGCCAGCCTTGCAGAGTGCTTCCCTTGCCCGAGCAAGCGAGGCCGCTTGCTCTACGACGTGAGGCCGCCATGCACGCACTCGCGATGGTTCTTGTATTTGCGGTGGAACCCTCGGCTGCATCGACCGATGCGATTCGCCGCATCGATCCGGACGTGTTCCCCGCGAGCCGACGCGAAGAGCTGGCCGCGATGGTCCGCGATGATCTGCGGCGGCGGATCGATGCGGCCAACCAGCGCTCCAGCGAAGGCTGGCGCAAGATCGCGAACCGCGAGGACTGGGAGCGGTTTCGCGACGAGCGGCTGGCGGCGCTCGAAGCGTCGCTGGGCGAGTTCCCGCCCGCGGCCGCGCTCATTGCTCGAAGCGACGACGGCACGCTCAAGGTTCGGAAGACCGCATCGCTGGAGGGCGATGGATTTCAGATCGAAAACGTCGTCTACGAAAGCCGCCCCGGCCTGTGGGTCACTGCGAACCTCTACCGTCCCTCGCCGCCGTCCGAGTCGATGCCC
>JAHWKJ010000611.1 GCA_019347905.1 Planctomycetota bacterium | reverse complement strand
CCCGAGCGGTTCTTTCTCGAGCAGGTTCGCGATCAGCTCCCTCCGGGCGTGGCCACGGGCCTCGCCTGGACCGAAGCCGGCGGCGACGTGCTGTACGTGGAAGCCGTGCGGTTGCCCGAAGGCGAGAAGCTCACGCTCACCGGGCACCTGGGCGACGTGATGAAGGAATCCGCCCGCGCGGCCCAGAGCTATATCCTGGCGCACGCCGGCCGTTTGGGCATTGAGCCGCCCAAAGGCGGCGTGCACATCCACGTGCCGGCCGGCGCGATTCCCAAAGACGGTCCTTCAGCGGGCGTGACGATCGCGACGGCGCTGGCCTCGCTGTGGCGGGACCGCGCCGTCCGCCACGAAACGGCCATGACCGGCGAGATCACGCTCAGCGGCCTGGTGCTGCCGGTAGGCGGCATCAAGGAAAAAGTGCTGGCCGCCCACCGCGCCGGCTTCCGCCGCGTCATTCTCCCCCGCCAGAACGCCAAAGACGTTCCCGACGTGCCCGAGCACGTCCGCAGCGAAGTCGAGATCGTGTTCGCCGAGAAAATTGACGACGTCCTCGCCGCCGCCATCCCCGACGCGCGGTGAGGATCCTGACGCAGTCGTCCTGTCTGTGGCGGACGAGATGGATCATGTTCGGTCCTCACCAATTTTGCGGACCTACGCTTCCGCCAGATCGAACGTGAGCCGCTCTCCCTCGTGGATCTTGCGAAGGTCTGCGCCAACGCCGATGTTTGCCGGCCCCGCCCAGCCGCGTTCACAGGTGATCGCGAGCCGGCGATGGTCGATGTCCAGCAACAGCCAGTGTCCCCGGTAGCGGATGCTGAAGCGCAGTCCGCGAAGCTCGGCCGGGAGTCGGGGATTGAGCCACAGCACGTCGTCGCGGGTCTCGATCCCGGTGTAGCAGCGCTGCATCAGGTCCACGGTGCCGGCCATAGCTCCCAGGTGGATTCCTTCGGCAGTCGTCCCGCCCTGAATGTCGGCGATGTCGCTCTCCAGCGCGTCGCGAAACAGGTTCCAGGAACGTTCCCGTTCGGAGCGGGACAGCACCCACGCATCCACGACACGGCTGAGCGTCGATCCGTGCGATGTCCGCTGCGTGTAATAGTCCACGTTCGCGGGAATCATCTCCGGGTCGAACGGATATTCCAGCCGCTCGAAAAGCTGCGCGAGCTGCTCGGCCGAGAACAGGAAAAACAGCATCAGCACGTCGGCCTGCTTGCTCACCTGATAGCGGTTGATCGTGTCGCCCTCGGCTTCCAGGATCCGGTCGAGCCGGTGAATGTCCCCGTAGGTCCTGCGGTACCGGTCCCAGTCGAGCTCCTCGAGCACTTCGTAGCCTTCGAACTGGCTGATGATCCCGTCGCCGTGGAAGGGCACGTACATCCGGCGGCTGATCTCGTCCCACATCGCCAGCTCCGCGTCAGAGACTGCCAGGTCGCCCAAGAGCTCCTGGCGGCGCGCTTCGCCGAGTACTTCCAGGCAACAGCTCGCGCAGCGCAGCACCCAGGCCGCCATCAGGTTTGTGTAGGCGTTGTTGCGCAGGCCGGGCTGGTCGGAATCGGGAGAGCGGGTATGGAATTCATCGGGACCGACGACGCCGTGAATCTCGTAGCGTCCGCGCTCGGCATTGAGGACTGCGAGACTCGCCCAGAAGCGGGCGATCTCCAGGATCATCTCGCCGCCGTAGGACTCGAGAAACTCGCGGTCGCCCGTTCCCTCGTAATACTGCCAGACGTTGTACGCGATGGCCGCCCCCACGTGCCGCTGCAGCCGGGTCTCGTCCGGAACCCAGCGTCCGGAGCGGGGGTTCAGGTGCAGGATCTGGCTTTCTTCGCGGCCGTCGCTGCCGCTCTGCCAGGGGAACATCGCGCCGCGACAGCCCGCCTCGGTGGCCGCGTGCCGGGCTTCGTCGAGCCGGCGGTAGCGGTACATGAGCAGCTCGCGGGTCAGTTCCGGGAGGCGGAGATTGAAGAAGGGGAACACGAACAGCTCATCCCAGAAGACATGGCCGCGGTAGGCCTCGCCGTGCCAGCCGCGCGCCGGGATGCCCACGTCGCGGTCGGCGGTATGTTTCGAGGCGGTCTGCAGCAGGTGGAAGATGTGGAATCGCAACACGAACTGTGTCCGTCTGCCGTCTTGCAGATGCAAATCGCAGCGGTCCCAGAGGTGTGACCAGTCGAGCGCGTGCCTGGCGAAGAGCACCTCAAACGTCTCGGCCCGCGCGATCAACTTCCGAACGTTGAGCGACGGCTCGCTGAGGGCGAAATCGCGCGACGTGGAGATCGCCACGATTTTCTCCACACGGATGGGCCTGAGCGGCTCGCAGGCGAGCGAGAGCCTCTGGCTGATGCGGTTGCCCTCCTCCTGGGTTATCCGGTCGCTGGCGGCCATCTCGTCTCCGACGAACACCCGCGTCCGCGCCGCCTGCGCCATCCGCAGCCGCGACTGGTTGCTCCGGGCCACGAGATAGATGCCGTCTTCCTGGACGCGGCCGGTCTCCAGCACGTCCAGATGCTGCCCCCGCAGCGCCCGGTAGCGCTCGACGCCGGAATTGGTGACCGAGCCATCGAGGCCCGAGTCCAGCTCGATGCGGCCGGACCAGTTCTCCGCCGTCAGCGTCCATTCGATGGCGGCCAGGTGCGGCTGGTGCATGCAGACGATGCGACGGCTCTGGAGCGTCGTCTCCCGGTCGTGGGAGTCGCGGAATCGCACCGACCGTTCCAGCACACCCCGCCTCACGTCGAGCTCCTGGCGGAACTCGAGAACCTCCACGGCATCGAGATCGAACCAGGCGCCGTCCTCCGGCCGAAAGTTGAGCCACAGCCAGTTCGGCCAGTTCACCAGGTCCTCGTTCTCGATGACTCGGCCGGCGACCTCGGACTGAAGGCGATTGTATCCCGCGGCCAGGTACGTCCCCGGATAGTGAGGCCCTGCGGCGCTGGACTCTTCCGCCGCGCCGCGCGTCACGAAGATACCGTTCCCGAGAGCACACAGCGCCTCGCGGAGGGGCTGCTGCGGCGGGTCCCACCCGGTGTAGATCAGGCTCCACTCCGTGGTCTCGAAACCCGGCATCGTTCAGTCCTTCACTCGCTCTTCAGCAGCTCCAGCAAAGCCGCCAGAAATTGCCGCGCTTCTTCGCAGTTCCTCAGGAAGAACTGCGCACTCGTCGGCGCCGTCGGCTCGCCGACCACGATCCCGAAGCCCGCAGTCGTCTCGGCGAGCGCCCGGAAGGCGTCCTCATCGGTGACGTCGTCGCCGATGTAGATTGTGAGCACCTGCGGCCGGTCAAGACCCAGCGCTTCCCGCAGCCACAGGACCGCCCGTCCCTTGTCCCACTGGACATCGGGCTGCAGCTCGAAAATCTTCTTGCCGCCTTTCGTTCGCAGTCTCGGATGCTCGCGACGAACGTCGTCCACGGCCCGCTCGATCTCTGGCATGTCTCGCTCCGCCGCGAGCCGGTAATGGACCGCAATCGCGAACCGCTTCCGCTCGACGAACGCGCCGTCGATCGCAGCAATCCGCTCGTGCAGCTTGCGCTCAGCCGCGTCCAACTCCGGCAGGTCGCGCTGCGCCTCCTCGTGCTCAAGCGCGAGACCGCCGGGACCGGAAATGTCGAAGCCGTGGCTGCCGGCGTACACCAGTTGGTCGAGACCGACCATGTGCCGCACATCGGCCAGATCCCGCCCACTGACG
>JAHWKJ010000093.1:12933-14667 GCA_019347905.1 Planctomycetota bacterium | reverse complement strand
CCGGGCGTTTTGCTACGACCGGCCGTTCGTCAGTCCGGCGCGGTTCAACGAGCGGACAATTGTCATCGACGGCTTCAGCAAGTCGCATTCGATGACGGGCCTGCGGCTGGGCTGGGTGCACGGGCCGGCCGAGATCATGCAGGAGATGATCAAGCTGCAGCAGTTCACGTTCGTGTGCGCGCCGCACCCGGTGCAGTGGGCGGGACTGGCGGCGTGGGACCACGACGTCTCCGACCGCGTCGCCGAGTACCGCCGCAAGCGCGATTTCCTGCTGGCGGAAATGGGGAATGACTTCGACATCCGCGGGGCCGGCGGCGCGTTCTACCTGTTCGTGAAGGCGCCTGGGGGCAGCGGGACGGAGTTCGTCGCCGAGTGCATCCGCAACAACCTGCTGGTGATCCCGGGCAACGTGTTCAGCCCGCGGGACACACACTTCCGCATCTCGTACGCCGCCACCGACGAGACGCTCCAGCGGGGCATCGAGGTGCTGCGGCGCGTGGCGCGGCGGTCAGGGTAAGACATTTCGACGCAAAGGCGCGAAGGCCGCAAAGGCTCGCGAAGAAGACCTTTGACCCTTTCGACCCCTCGAGATTCTTTGCGAATCCTTTGCGGTCTCCGCGCCTTTGCGTCAAAAGATCGCTCGGCCTCGTGCCTTACGTCAGTAGTGCGGCGGACGCTCGTCGGCGGGGGCGGCGTCTTCGTCAACAGCGGAGCCGCCTTCCAGTCGCTGCAGGGCGCCGCGGACGCGATCCAACTCGTTCTGCTGGCGATAGACGGTCTCGCTCAGCACGCGCAGATCCCGCTCCAGGTGCGCGACGAGCGATTCGACCTCGATGAGCCGCTGTTCGAGTGCTTCGGACATGGACGAAAAGCCGTTCAGTCGTCCACGCCCAGCCGGTAGCGGAGCTCTTCGAACCGCCGCGTGAAGTCGTCGCTGGAGGAGTGCACGTGCTCGCCTTCGGTGATGAACCGCAGGTCGGGGGTGGGCGGCAGGCGGTAGTCGGCCAGCACGTCCTCGAAACCTTCCAAGTCGTGGCCGTACATGATCAGCAGCTTGTGCTCGTCGAATTGCACTTCCAGCGGACGCTGCGGGTTCAAGACCGCGATGCCGGTGCAGCCGTCGTCCAGCAGAATGTCCTCGAAGTCGTACAGGATGCTCTTGAGGATCGGCAGGTCGATGTGCTCGCGGTACAGGTCGAGATGGTCGCCGGTTTCCCGCTCGTGGCTGGTCTCCAGCACCACGTCGACTTCCTCGCCCAGCGGGTCGAGCAGGTCGAAGAACACATCCAGCACGTGCTCGCGCGAGGCCGAAACCAGCAGCACCGGAATCTCCACGCCCGTGGAGCGGTCGCGGAACGTGTCGCGGCGGTAGCCGGCCCGCGGAACCACCTCCAGGTCGTAGGCGGGGCGTACGGCGTCCGTCAGCACGAAATCGCCATAGCGGGCGATGTTCAAGTGTGCTTCCAACTCTTCCTCGCTGACGTCCTGGAAGCTGCTGCGGGAGCGCGGCGCCTGGCTCTCGCGAGTCGTGGTCTTCAAGAACCGCTGCAAAAAGCCCATGCTCGATTCCCCCATCGCGCCCGGCCACTTTTGCAGCCCGGCGAGGAGTCCTGAAGGTTCTGTCCGGCCGCCGTTCGACAGGCAACGGCAGCGGCACGCACACGAAACTGTAGCACGCTGTTTTTGAAAGCAGTCCCGAGAGCCGGTGCGGCGGCAAAATTTTCGCCGCCGCCC
>JAHWKJ010000093.1:0-12833 GCA_019347905.1 Planctomycetota bacterium | reverse complement strand
CGGCGCTCCAGTGGCGGCGGCACATTCGCTATAATCGCTCTCCGCGGGAATGGTTCGGCGGAGGCGCGATGATGCGCCGAGTGCTCGAACCCGAGACGACGCGTCACGTCCGATTTCTGAATCGCCGCTGAAACACACGAGGGAACGATGACTTCTATTCTTTGCGCCGCGCGCCCCGCGCGACGCGGCGGGCAACGGGGTCAGACCCCTTTGCGGGCGAGCGATGCAGAACTTGGGCAGATGGAAGACCCGCAAAGGGGTCTGACCCCTTTAAGGGATGCCGGGCGCGGCGGGTCGGTCTGCCCCCCACATCGTGCCGCCGGACGCCGCTGGCTGGCCGTCTGCTGGCTGCTGCTGGACTTTCCATCGGCGGTCCTCGCGCAGGCGGCCCCGCAGGATCCGGCCGCGGAAGAGTCGTGGGAGGTGATTTACCTGGGCGAGCAGCGGATGGGCTACTCGCACACGACCCTGCGGACCGTCGAGGGCGGCGGCGGGCCGGTTGTCGAGACCCGCAACGAAACAAAGCTCAAGATCAAGCGCTTCGGCCAGGAACTGAAGATCGAAACCACGCTGGTCACCCGCGAGACGCCGGAGGGCGATCTGCTCGGGTTTACCATGGAAACCCGCAATCCTCCCGCCGGCAGCTCAAAGACCATCGCGACTGTCGAAGACGGCCGCGTGAAGCTGGAATCGACCGTCGGCGGCCGCACCACTACCAAGACCGTCGATCTGGAGCCGGATGTGAAGTCACCCGCGTGGCAGGATCGGCTGCTGGCGAAGAACCCCCTGAAGCCTGGCGAGACGCGGTCGTTCAAGACCTTCATGCCAGACTTCAACCAGGTGGCCACCATCCGTCTCGCCGCCGACGATTATCGTGAGACCAAGCTGCTGGACGGGCAGCCGCGGAAGCTCCTGAGGGTCAAAATCACCCAGTCGGTACTGCCGACGCTGCCGATCACGGCCTGGCTCGACGAGCAGGGCGACACGCAGAAGACGGAGATGAGCCTCCTGGGCATGTCGATGACGACTTACGACGTGCCGGCACGGGAGGCCGTCAAGGAGCTGGCCGAAGCCGGCGAGCTGGACCTGGCCGTGGACACGCTGGTCCGCGTGAAGCCGATCCGCCGGCCCTACGAGACCCGCAAGGTCGTGTACCGCGTGACGACCCCGGACGAAGACCCGCTCGCGTACCTCGTCGCCGGCGACACGCAGACGATCACCCGCATCGACGAGCACACTGCGGAACTCACCGTCTCCCGCCTCGAACTTCCCGCCACCTCGCGTGCCCCGCGGGACGTTCCCGCCGAGTACCTCTCGGCCAGCGAGTACCTGCAGACGGGCGACGAGCGGGTCGTCGAGCACGCCCGCCGCGCCGCTCCCGATGAGACGAATCCGGCCGGCATTGCCCGCCGCATGGAGCGCTACGTCCACGACACGCTGACCGAGAAAGATTTCTCGACGGCGCTGGCTTCCGCAGCGGAAGTCGCCCAGAGCCTGCAGGGCGACTGCACGGAGCACGCCGTGTTACTGGCCGCCATGTTGCGGACGCGGAACATCCCCTCGCGCATTGCCGTCGGCCTCGTTTACGTCGACAAGCTCAGCGCCTTCGGCGGCCACATGTGGACGGAAGCGTATCTCGACGGCAAGTGGATCCCGCTGGACGCCACGCTGGGACAGGGCGGCATCGGGGCCACACACATCAAGCTCGGCCAGTCGAGCTTCGCCGACGACGGCCCGGCCCCCGTGACCGCCTTCCTGCCGCTGCTCAAGATTCTTGGCCGCCTCGAGATCGAAGTCGTGAAGGCGGAGTAGGTCTCGAGTTAGAACTAGAATCTCAACGCAAAGGCGCAAAGAACGCAGAGATTCGCAAAGCCAGTCGCTACTGCATTCTCTGCCATCTTTGCGTCTTTGCGTTAAGCTCTTCTCGTTTCCCGGTCGAGCCTCGTGCTGCCAGAAGTCTCTCCCGGAGCAACCCCAACTCCATGTTTGACCTCCACGACCTTACGCGACGTCTCGCGATTCAGAACGACTCGAAGATCGTGCTCCTCGTTGCCGACGGGCTGGGGGGACTGCCGCGCGAGCCGGGCGGCAAGACCGAGCTCGAAATCGCCCGCACGCCGCATCTGGACGAACTCGCCCGGCGGGGTACGCTGGGCCTCAGCATTCCGGTGCTGCCGGGCATCACGCCGGGCAGCGGACCGGGGCACCTCGGGCTGTTCGGTTACGACCCGCTGAAGTACCAGATCGGCCGCGGCGTGCTGGAGGCCCTGGGTATCGACTTTGACCTGGGGCCGAACGATGTGGCCGTGCGCGGCAACTTCTGCACGCTCGACGCGAACGGAGTCATTACCGACCGCCGCGCCGGACGCATCGGCAGCGACATCGGCAAGCGGCTGTGCGAGAAGCTCGACCGCATCACCATCCCCGGCGTCGAAGTCTTCGTGCGGCCGGTGAAGGAATACCGCCTCGTCATCGTCTTCCGCGGCGAAGGACTGGGCGGCGACGTCGACGACACCGATCCGCAGCGCACAGGCGTGGCCCCGCTCGACCCGCAGCCGCTCGGCGCCGGCGACGCGGCCTCGAAGCGCACGGCGGAGATCGCCGCGCAGTTCCTGACGCAGGCCCGCGAGATCCTCGCCGGCGACGCGCCAGCCAACTTTCTCACCATGCGCGGCATCGCCAAACGGCCGGCCATTCCGACATTTCAGGAAGTCTACGGCCTCAAGGCGGCGGCGATCGCCGTGTATCCCATGTACCGCGGTCTCGCGCGGCTGGTAGGCATGGACGTGCTCGATGCCGGTGGCACGCTGGACGACCAGATGCGGCGGCTCGAAGCGGCGTGGAACGACCACACGTTTTTCTTCGTGCACTTCAAGTACACGGATTCGAGCGGCGAAGACGGCGACTTCGCGGCCAAGGTCGCTCGCACCGAAGAATTCGACGCGGCTGTCCCGCGGGTAACGGCGCTCGGCCCGACCGTGGTGATCGTCACCGGCGACCATTCGACGCCCAGCAAGCTGCGCTCGCACAGTTGGCACCCCGTGCCGGTGCTGCTGGCCGCCGACACCTGCCGCTTCGACGGCTCCGAAGGCTTCGGTGAAAGCGAATGCCGCCGCGGCGGCCTGGGGCAGATCGAGGCGAAGTACCTGATGCCGCTCGCGCTGGCCCACGCCGGCCGGCTGGAGAAGTTCGGGGCGTGAGTGCTCCCCAATCGACAGCCACGCACCCCGCAGCCGCCGCGGCGGACAAGCTGCTGGCTGAATGCGACGTGCGGCGGCTGCGGCGTTCCGGTCCCGGCGGGCAGCATCGAAACAAGGTCGAAACGGCCGTCGCCCTGCGGCACCGTCCCACGGGAGTCGCGGCGGAAGCCTCCGAACGCCGCAGCCAGAGCGAAAACCAGCACGCGGCGCTGTTTCGCCTGCGGGTCAACCTGGCGCTGGAAGTGCGGCAGCAAACGCCCGCGGACGGACAGCCATCGGCGTTGTGGCAATCCCGCGTGCACGGCGGCCGCATCGCGGTGAACCCAGGCCACGACGATTTTCCGTCTCTGCTGGCCGAGGCTCTCGACGGTCTCGCGGCCGCCGATTGGGGTGTGAAATCCGCGGCCGAATCGCTCGGCGTGACGTCATCGCAGCTCATCAAGTTCCTGAAGCTCGAACCGCGGGCGCTCGCGCTGGTGAACGCGCAGCGGAGCGAACGCGGCGCGGGGACGCTTCGATAACGGCCGATGTGCTATTATCGCTCACCGCCGATTCCTGATGAACCGGCCCACAGGAGACGGACCGTGAACACGCCTTCCATGCCCGCCACAGAAACTGCGCGCCTGAACGTCGACGAGGCCGTGCGCGAACGCTATTCCGCCGCCGCGCACCGGCCCGAGCCGGCCTTGTGCTGTGCGGTCGAGTTCGATTCCCGGCTGCTCGAGATCATCCCGCAGGAAATCGTCGAGCGCGACTACGGCTGCGGCGATCCGGTGCGGCACGTCCAAGCGGGTGAGACGGTGCTCGATCTGGGCTCCGGCGGCGGGAAGATCTGTTTCATCGCTGCACAGATCGTCGGACGCGAGGGCCGCGTCGTCGGCGTCGACTGCAACGACGAGATGCTCGCGCTCGCCCGCCACCATCAGCCCGAGGTCGCGCGGCGGCTGGGCTTCGACAACGTCGAGTTCCGCAAAGGCCGCATCCAGGATCTGCGGCTCGACCTGGATCAGCTCGACCGTCACCTGGCCGCCGAACCGGTGCGCGATGCCCGCGGCTGGGTGCGGCTCGAAGACTACGCCGAGCATCTGCGCGCGACTTCGCCAGCGATCGCCGACGAATCGATCGATGTCGTGCTCTCGAACTGCGTGCTGAATCTCGTGCGTCCGCAGGATCGCCGGCAGTTGTTTGCCGAGATCTTTCGCGTGCTCCGCCCGCGCGGCCGGGCCGTCATCAGCGACATCGTCGCCGACGTGGACGTGCCGGAAGAACTCCAGCGCGATCCCGAGTTGTGGAGCGGCTGCATCAGCGGCGCCTTTCGCGAGGACCGCTTTCTCGCGGCCTTCACAGAGGCGGGCTTTGCTGAGGTGGAACTCCTGTCGTGGCAGGACGAGCCATGGGCGGTCGTGGAAGGCATCGAGTTCCGCAGCGTCACGGTCCGGGCCTGGAAGGGGCCGCCGCGCAGGGCGGAGTCGACCTCAGGCAACTGCTGCGGGCCCTCCTGCTGTTGAGACTATCGTGCCCGCCACAGCACTTCGTCGGTGATACCGAGCCGCTCCTGAGCGTGGGCGATGTCGCGTTTGAAGCGGCCGGAGTCGGTGGGGTAGCCGGCCGTGGGACGCAGGCCCGGGACCTGCTCCAGCCAGTAGCGGTTGAACAGCGTCATCGCCAGCTCGCGCATGTACTTGGCCGCCATCGAGGCCAGCGCGACGGGGAAGTGCCGCTCGCCGCGCATCTGGAAAGAGATATCGGTGCGGCCGACGCGGTAGTCGCTGCGGTCGCGGCGCTCGTCGCGGCGGAAGACGAGCTGACCGTCGGCGAACTCGTCCAGTAATTCGCCATAGAAGTTGCGGCCGCCATGCTTGTCCGCGAGGACAAGCGTCGGCCGCGGATCGCAGGGGTCCCACACGCGGCGGAGCAACCCCAGCGTGATCAGCGACAGCGCCCATCCCTTGCTGCCGGCCTCGCACGTCAGCCGGTTGAAGCGTTCCGCCAGCACGATGTCGGCGACGACCGCTTTCAGGTGAATGCCGCGCCGGCGGCAGCGCTTGCGCCAGCGCTCGGCAGCGTGGAGATACTCACCGTTGCCGCCGGCCTTCGGGAGCTCGATGTCGCCATCGCGGAACCAGGGCTCGCGGGAGTTCAGCCAGGCGTCCTCGCCGCAGAGCGCCCGCCACAGCGGCCGAAACGCCGACGGTGGTTCACCCACCAGGCCCAGGGACGCCAGTACCGACCGTTCGAGTGGCCCAAGCCCGCGGGCAGGATTGTAGACGACCTTCGAATCGCCGACGTGCAGCCGGGGGTCGCCGTCGCGCAGCTTACGGGCGGCGATGCTGGAGAACTCGCGCCAGAAATCGGTCTCGCGCGGCGGGCCGGGCACTTCCCACACAGTGGCCGCCACCACCAGCGGCCCCAGATTCGGGCCGTAACCCGCCTCGTCGATCCCCACGACCAGTCCCATGGCGGCGTGCTCCGTCTCGCCCTTCGCCCGTGCTGCCGTACGCTTTGCGCGATTCTCCTCGCACCGACTCTAACCGACAAGCCTGCGCGGAAAAAGTCGCCGCCGGTTCAGCTCTGACACACTAACCCGACGCGCAAGCGAGGGACCTGCAAAGGGTTATTCCCGAAGCGCCCTCGCTCGCGCGTCGGGTTGATGTCTTCCTGACGTGAGAAACTGAGCGACCCTGGGAGATCGCTCTGGTCCATTCGCTGCCAGGTCGCGCTGTGATACGCTGTTTGCTTCTGGAACATCAGTCAGCCTGGAGACGTTCGATGCCGGAGTCGGTTGTGCTGCCGCGGGGGTTTCGTGCGGCGGGTCATGCGTGCGGGATCAAGCAGGGGGCCGGCGCATTGGACCTGGCGCTGTTTGTCGCCGACCGGCCCGCGACCGCCGCAGGCGTGTTCACGCAGAATCGCGTCGTCGGGGCGCCGGTGAAAGTCAGCCGGTCGCGAGTGCCGCGGGCGACGGCGCGGGCGGTGGTGATCAACTCCGGCAATGCCAATGCCTGCACCGGCGAGCAGGGCCTCGAAGACGCCCGCTGGATGACGGCCAGCATCGCCCGCGAGCTGGGCTGCGGCGAAGACGACGTGCTCGTGTGCTCGACCGGCGTCATCGGCCGTTTCCTGCCGCGCGACAAGCTGCAAGCCGGCCTACCCGCGGTGTGCGGCCTGCTGGGCGAACAGCCGACTGACTTTGAAAGCGCCGCCCGCGGGATGATGACGACCGACACCGTGCCGAAACTGGCGATGCGCCGCCGCGAGATCGGCGATCAGCCCATCACCGTGAGCGGAGCGGCGAAAGGTGCCGCGATGATCGGTCCAAACATGGCCACGATGCTCGCCGTCGTGATGACCGACGCCGCCCTCTCACCGGAAGCCGCGGACCGTCTGCTGCGTCGCGCCGTCGACCGGAGCTTCAACTGCATCAGCGTTGAAGGCCACACCAGCACCAGCGACAGCGTGATTCTGCTGGCCTCGGGCGCAGCGGACTCTTCCTCGCCTGCCAACGGGGGACACGGCGGTGCCGCAGACGAGGAAGGTCCTATCGCGGACCTGCTCACCGAACTCTGCGTCGAACTCGCTCAGAAAATCGTCCGCGACGCCGAAGGGGCGGCACACTTCGTCACGATCGACGTCCGCGGCCTGCGCACGGACGACGAAGCGCGGCGGATCGCGAAAGCCATCGCCGACGGGCCGCTGGTGAAGACCGCCATCGCCGGCAACGACCCGAACTGGGGCCGCATCATCTCGGCCGCGGGTTACGCCGGCGTCGATCTGCGGGAAGAAGACATGACGCTGCGGCTGAACGGCATCCTGCTTTACGAATCCGGCTCGCCCGTGGCGCACGATGCCGCGGCCGTCTCGAAGGCAATGAGCAGCGGCCAGGTGCACATCGAGCTGGAACTGCCACTGGGCGAAGCGCAGATCCGCTTCTGGACCAGCGACCTGACGACCCAATACGTGCGGCTGAATGCCGACTACACGACGTAGAGCCCCCATCGTTTAGCCGCGTCCCAGCGGGACGCGGGAGTCGCGCGTCCCGCTGGGACGCGGCTAAACGGTCGCGAACGCGATTCCGGCCGGGTGGCACTGGCAGCTTGCCTCCCAGTGTCGAGTGGTTCTCACGCGAAGAACATCTCTTGAATCCCGCGCACACGTCAGGGCGGTTCGCACGGGATGGCGAGCATCCCGTGGCACCCACTCCTTGCGAGGACGACTCGGCGGTCAAAACCCGTCGAACGTGGCCGGTTCGCCCGCGATCTCCATCTCCGCGACCGGTTCGTCCTCGTCGTCCGCGTGCAAGTCGGTTCGCGGTAACGGAATCGCCTTGGGTGCCGTCAGTCGCCCCAGCAGACGCGACAAGGGCGAGCGGCGGTCGTCCGCCGGCGCAGCGTCCGCGCCCTGCTGCAGGGGCAGTTCTGATGCGTCATTCACCGCCGGGCTCTCGGCCAGCGCCCCCATATGCGAGTCGGGACCGATCGTCGTGGCCGCCTGTGGGCCTGCGGTCTGGCAGCCGAAAATGGCGGCGCACGCGACGCAGATTCCGGCCGCGAGAATTGCGCGTTCTAGCGACATGGAGGATCTTCCCTGATCCGATGCAAGCGCTGGATCGATCTAAGGCTCGGGCGGCTGCGAGTCTTGAACCTCCGGCTCGCTCTGCGGCGGAGCGCTTCGCAGCGCGACCGGCATCTTGAACAGCGACCCGCCACCGCTGTTCCAACTGCAGCCGCTCAAGCCCAGGACGATCAACAACAGCCAGCGGAGGCGACGGCATCCATGCATCGTCGGTGCTCCTTCGTGACGAGCGGAACGGTGAAAGGGTCAGACCCCTTTGCGGAAGAGGACCTGCGAGAATTGGCCTGCGTGTGAGCCGCAAAGGGGTCTGACCCCGTTCGGTGACGGCTCAGAGACCGCGGGTGATAACCGAATCCGTCCGCCGCGGAAAGGCCATTTCCCGCTGTTCTCGCAAGGCCGCTGAAGGTATATTCCGCCGCCTTTGGCCGGAAAAGGGGACTGTCCCCTTCTCTTCCCTTTGGGGACTGTCCCCTTTTCCGGGCAAAGCTTTCGCCGCCATCGGCCGGACCCAGGGAAGGGATCGCCATGCGGATTGCATTATTCGAGGACGGCGCGGCCGGCAGCTTCGGACCGCTGGTGCTGTTGCGGCCGGTGTTCGAGCTTGTCTGCGGCCGGTTTTCGCTGCGCGAGCGGCTCTTCCGGCGATTGCGGCCGACCGCCTGGGGCGCCTTCGTTCGGCCGGACCTCGCGGAAGTCTGCCGGCAGGCCCACCCCGAAGCCCCAGTGAACAACGTAGACTGGCTGGTGGACGAACCGGTGCTGCTCATCAACGGCCGCTGGCTGCCGTCGGCAGGCCCGCTGGGACCGTTTGCCGCGGATGAAATCGGCATCGTCGACGAAGGCATCGCGTGGCTCACGCTCGATCCGCTGGAAGCGTCGCTGGTCGAGCCGGGCGACGTGGAAGACGGGCTGAATCGGCTCGCCCGCACGCGGCGGCCGGTGCGCGCCGGCGGCAGGCTGGTCGCGCGCCCGTGGGAGATCGTCGAGGCCAACGGGCCGCAGCTTGCGGAGGATTTCCGCGAGTCGCCGCCGCAGGCGAATGCTTCAGGTCGTGTCGCAAGAGAACTGCGAAGCGAACCTCGGCCGCAGGTCGAGATTCTCGGACCGCCGGCGAACGTGTGGCTCGACCCCACGGCCGACATCGAGCCGTACGTGGTTCTCGATGCGCGTGAAGGCCCGGTGTCGATCGGTCCGCGGGCCCGCGTGCAGTCGTTCACCCGCATCGAAGGCCCCTGCCACATCGACCGCGAGAGCCAGCTCTTCCGCGCCAACATCCGGTCGGGCACGACCATCGGTCCCGTCTGCCGCGTCGGCGGAGAAGTTGAGGCCAGCATCCTGCACGGGTGGGTCAACAAGTACCACGATGGGTTTTTGGGACACGCCTACGTCTGCCCGTGGACGAACCTCGGCGCCCTGACCACCAACAGCGACCTCAAGAGCGATTACTCGCCCGTGCGCGTGCCGCTGTTCGGAGAGCCCATCGACACGGGCCTCACGAAGGTGGGCTGCTACATCGGCGATCACACCAAGACGGCGCTGGGCAGCCTGTTCAACACCGGCTCGTCTATCGGCGTCATGTGCCTGGTGCTGCCCGGCGGCGAGCTTTTGCCGCGGCACATCCCGTCGTTCTCGTGCATCTGGCATGGAGAACTGTCGGACCATTGGCCGCTGGAGCGCAGCTTGGAAACGGCGCGGGCCGCCATGTCACGCCGCGGTTGCGAGCTGTCCTCCGCAGAGGAGCGTCTGCTACGCCGCGTGTACGAGGCCACGCGCCGCGAACGCGACCACGCGCTCCGCCGACGTTCAACTGGCGAGCCGTCGCAAGCCGCACCCGGCGTTGCCAGAGCCTGATGGTCCGGCTGATCTGCGAGACGGGCCTCTGAAACCTGGAAACACAGAGGCACAGAGTTTCGGTGGCCCTCATTTTCCTCTGTGGCCTCTGCGCCTCTTTGTTTCAACCCAACCAATGAAAGCGGGGCCAGGCGATCGCCTGGCCCCGCGTCACGTTCTGGATGATCGGCACGCGGTGCAAATGCCGCGCGTGTCTACTGCACCATCGTCCGCAGGTCGACCAGCACCGGCGTGATCCGCGACGAGACCCGCTGCAGGTGGATGCGGTCTTCGGTGTTGCACCTCAGCACCCACTGGTGGGCCTTCCGCCACGACTCGTGCAGGTGGTTCGCGTTCCGCGTGATCTCCGACTGCGACGCGCCGTTGAGCACATCCACGTGGAACTGGTGGGCCAGCGCGGCGAAGTCGGCCGTGTCGCGCAAGGCCTCGTTGCGGAAGCTGGTGGGGCTGTAGCTCAGCCAGCGGCCGATGTCGCCCTGCAGGTGCTGCGCCAGGCTGTCGATCGAGGCCGCCAGCTCCAGCACGCCCTGGTGGTTGTAGCTGTCGCGGATCTGCAGCGCCGTCGCCAGCGCCTTCATGTTCTGGTCGATCTGCGCGAGCACGTCCAGGGCCGTGCGGCTCTTCAGCGGCTTCAGCAGCAGGTGGAATTCCTGCCACGCCGACTCGACGTAGCGGAACTCCTCGACCAGTTGCAGCGGCTCCGCGCCCGTCTCCACGCGGCCGATGAAGTTCTCGCAGACGCCGTAGAACTGGTCGGCCACGGGCAGCACGCGGTCGTTCTCCGGCAGCTCCATCAGAAGCTTCATCGGCGCCCGGGCGTAAAAGTCGTCGACGCTCTTCTTCAAGAGCCCCGCCAGGTGGAGGAGTTGGTGCCGGTCGTAATCCTGCGGCAGCCACAACAGCGCGTGGATTTCGGCCTCGACCTCGCGAATCCGCTGCACGTCGCGCTCGATGTAGCGGTTGTTGAGACCGCGGAGCCGCGAGACGTAGCCGTTCCAGTTGGTCTGGAACCGCTTGTAGTTCGTGACGATCGTCTCGTGCCCGGCGCCTTCGCTGACGAGATCGGCGACGTGCAGGGTCTCCTGCTCGAGCCGGCGGCCGTCGAGCAAAAGCTGCGTGCGCTCGTTCGACGGGTTCAGCTCGATGTCGATGTCGTCGATCAGGTTGTGCAGGTCCGACGTGAGGATCGCGATCTTCTGCAACAGCGCGTGCTGGTCGAGCTGCGGGGCCATGTTGAACGAGCCGGACAGCGCGGTCGCGTAGCCGTTCAGCCGCTCGATCGACTGCATGGCCGGCGTGCTGAGGCCGCGGAGACTCTTCAGGCGGTACTCCAGCACGCGCCAGTCGCTGTCGAGGGTCTTGAGATCTTCGATCAGCTCGCGGTGATCGTTGAGCTGGTTCGAGCGCTGCGCGAGCAGCGAGGCCCGCGCCCGCAGGCGCAGTACGTCGCCCATGTACGGGCGGATGCCCGGCACGCGCGTCAGGTCGGCGTTGAGCTGCGACGTGAGGCGATCGGCCTCCCGCGAAACCTCGGCCAGCACGCGGCGGGCCTCCAGCATCTCGCGCGTGGGCCGGTCGACCACCCGTGGCGTGGGCGAGACGCTCGACGGACTGCGGGGGTTCGTTCCGCCGCGATTCGGCAGCACGTTCCGCTTTTCGAGCTCGCTTTCGATCAGCGAACGCAGCAGGTCGTCGACCAGCGCACGGCCCGTGTCACTGCCGCTGCTGCTCGTGCCCGAGCGCTGAGCCGCGGACTGCCCGGGCAACAGGGCGATGGCCGCCCAGGCGCTTGCAATCAGCAACGCGCCGGCCAGCAGGCGTCGGCGGTGGGAATTCACGGCGGGTCCTCGTGCGTGGAGAGCATGCACCATCAGTGGAATCCTTTCGTCACCGTTGAGCCGCGTCCCAACGGGACGCGCGGGGTCGTGCAGGGGCGGGGAAGATACGCGGCGAAGCGGCGAACTGTCCAGAGCAGTTGCGACGCGCACGCCGCCGCCCGCACGGGGTCAGACCCCTTTGCGGACGAGCAATGCAGAAGATCGGGACACGGCTGACCCGCAAAGGGGTCTGACCCCTTCGCTCGCCTACTTCAGCTCGATGCTCAGGATCTTCTCGCGCTGCTTGCGGCGGTGTTCTTCGAGCGTTGTGCGCAGCTCTGGCCGCGAGAGTGAGAGGATGCTCACCGCCAGGAGCCCCGCGTTCACCGCGCCGGCTTTGCCGATGGCCAGCGTGCCGACGGGGATGCCGCGCGGCATCTGCACCGTCGAGAGCAGCGAATCCAGCCCGTCGAGCGACCAGCCCTTCATCGGCACGCCCAGCACCGGCCGCACCGTGTGCGCCGCCACCACGCCCGCCAGGTGCGCCGCGCCGCCGGCCGCCGCGATGAACACCTCGACGCCGCCCTCGCTGGAGCGGCGGACGAACTCCGCCGTCTCATCCGGCGTGCGGTGCGCGGAGAGCACGCGGCACTCGTGCGGCACGTCGAATTCCACGAGCACGTCGCGGCAGTGCCGCATCGTGTCCCAGTCCGAGTCGCTGCCCATCAACACGGCTACCAGCGCGGTGTCAGTCATGGCGGAGGGGAGGGGTCGAAGGTCGAAAAGGTCGAAGGTCGAAAGGGCCGAGGCAAGCGGGAGCCGTCAGGCTCCCGATGCGTTCGACTTTAACCCCCGCGCCGCCACGCGGCAAATGTACGAAACGCCGGTGTGACGGCGGCCGAGGAAAGTGTACGATGGGCGGCAAACCGCCCCGTCGCACTCCGGCCCTTTCGACCTTCGACTCTTTCGACCTTCAACCCGATTTTGCCCGGCCGCCGTGCTCCACATCCGTTCCTTTCGTCCCGACGATCTCCCCGTGCTGAAGGCGATCACCGTCGACGCCTTCGACGGCGTCTCCATCGATCAGGGCATCGAACGCCTGTACGGCCCGGTCGCGGGGCACGACTGGAAGTGGCGCAAGGCCCGCCACCTCGACGACGACGTCCGCCGCGAGCCGCAAGGCATCTTCGTCGCCGAAGACGACGGCCGCGTCGTCGGCTGCATCACCACCTGGCACGACGCCGAAGCCGGCATGGGCCACATCCCCAACCTCGCGCTGCGGCCCGAATACCGCGGCCGCGGACTGGGCCGGCGGCTGATCGAGCACGCCATGGGCCACTTCCGCACGCTGGGCGTCACGCACGCGCGGATTGAGACGCTCGAACAAAACGCC
>JAHWKJ010000610.1 GCA_019347905.1 Planctomycetota bacterium | reverse complement strand
GTGCGCCATTCTGGGCGTCGAGAATGAGTTCGGTAAGTTCGGCCAGTGTTTCGGCCTCGGGGCGTCCCGCGGCGGCGAGCTTCCAGCGCAGGCTGTCGGCCAGCATGCGAATACCGGTCAACTCCTGGCCCAGCGTGTCGTGCAGGTCCTGTCCGAAGCGCCGCTGCCGATTCCAGACGGCGTCGATCAGTTCCTGCTCCAGCCAGCGGCGCTCGACGACCCGTCCGAGCTGCGTGCCGACGTGAGACATCGCCTTCAGCAGCCGTTCATCGATCTGCAGCGGCTCGCGGGCGAAGAACTCCAGCACCGCCACCACCTCCCGGCCGACCAGCACGGGGAAGGCGAACGTCGCCTGCACTCCGGCCGCAGCCAGGCTTTCGCCGCGGCAGTCGGATGCGTCGTGGGCGAGATCCCGCGCGCACTGCGGCTGCTGACGGCCGATGACCGCCCCAATCAACCCATCGCCCGCGCGAAACGTGCTGCCGGCGACCGCCTGCCGCAGCGCGCGGCCGTCAAACTGCGGCGCCAGCGACCATAGTTCGCTGCTGACAAACTCTGCGGAGTCGCCGTCCGACGGCAGGCAGGCGTGACCGGCGATGCAGCCGGTCTGGCGGCAGATGCGGGACATCGCGCTGGCGAAGGCCTGGTCGGGACCCTCGGCGAGGTTCGCAATCGTCGCCACGTCCTGCAACAGCTCGATCGTCGCCGTGCGCTCGGCCACCTCGCGTTCCAGGGCCTCGTTCCAGCGCCGCAGGTCATTTTCCGCGCGCTTGCGATCGGTGATGTCTCGCAGGAAGCCGGTGAAGATCGGCGGTCCGTCGATCGGCACGCGGAACAGGCTGATCTCGACCGGGAACTCCTCGCCGCCCGCGCGCATCGCCGTCAGTTCCAGGCGGCGGCCGTCGCGCGAACCATTCTGGGTCCCGCTGCCGGCCAGCGCCTCGTGGTACAGCGAACGGAACCGCTCGGGAATGAGCAGGTCCGCCAGGTCTTTCCCGACGGCCTCCTCGCGTGAGCGACCGAAGCAGCGCTCGGCGGCCGCGTTGAACTCCAGAATGCGGCCCTGCGCATCGAAGGTGATGACACAGTCCAGCGCGGCCTCGATCGTGGCGCGGAATCGTGACTCGTAGTGCGTCGCGCGCTCGACGGCCTGTCCCGCGAGCACGCCCACACAGACCAGCACATCGAGATCGTCGGGATCGAATCTGCCGTCTGTCTGATCGGCATCGATGTACAGAATGCCCAGGGGCTGGCGCGCATCTCCGCCCACCAGTGGCGCGCACATGATCGACTGGGTGGTGATATCGAACACGGACTCGTCGCCGCCCGCCAGGCCGGGGCGGCTGCCGCCCGTGAGCAGAGCGCGGCCGTTTTTCATCACCTCGCGGGCCAGCGATCGCGCCACCGGGCGAATCGTGCTCGAACCGTCGAGCGCCTCGCGCTGCTTGATGGCCGCGACCGTCAGCCGCGTGCGGTCGCGGTCGGCCTGCAGTATGTACCCCCGCGACGCCTGCGGAAAGATGCGGAACACGCTGTCGAGGATGTCCGGCAGGAGACGATCGAGCTGCGGCGACTCCGCAATGCTGCGGGTGATTTCCAGCACGGCCTGCAGCGTCAGTTCCGCATTCAGCTCCCGGCGGTGATGAATGAAATCGTCGACTTCGAGCGTGGCCCGAATCTCCAGCGGACCTTCGTCCGACTCCGACGAGCCGACGTCGACCTCAGCCGTGCTCCACGCGCGGTTCGTGAATGAGGAGCGGCTGCCGCCCCGCTGGCTGAAGCCCAGCGCCACGCCATGCAGTTCAATCACGTCTCCGTCGTGCAGCGGCGCCTGTCCGTGCAGTCCCTCGCCATTGAGCCGCGTGCCGTTGCGGCTGTGCAGATCCTCGACAAAGAACTCGTCGTCGCGGGCGACGATGCGCGCGTGCTGACGCGAAACCATGACGTCCGGCAGCACCAGCCCGCAATCGGGGTGGCGGCCGATCACAAACTCGCCTGAGTCGATGCGGCATTCCCGTCCGGCCGCCTCGCCGGAAAGAATCTTCAGAACAGCCACGCGAAAGCCACCCTGTCTCTCTGGCGGCCGCGGATCCGGGCCGCTGGGGAAGTGGAATCGGGTCTGGTGAAATTCTAAACGTCTGACGCGGCAAAAACCTTGGGGGAAACCCCCATGGTTTTTCTTCTCGAAATCCTGAGGGTTGGGATTGCACGCACTGCTACAGTTCTGTGGCTCGGTCAGCCATCCCGCGGCATCCGGGCCGTGTGCCACCGACGCGGCGCACGAGTTTGAATCGACCCTCATCAAGGAAGAGAGATCATGCTGGTTCTTTCGCGCAAAGAGGGTGAGCGGCTCGTCATCGGCGACGGCATCGAAGTCACCGTGCTGGGCATCCGCGGCAACCGCATCAAGCTGGGCATCGCGTGCCCGCCCGAGGTGTCAATCCGTCGCGGAGAGCTGGAACCGCGCAGCCGCAAAGCCAATGGATGCGAGACGGCACGCAGGCGCTCGCCCGGCGGCTATGCCGCGGGAGTGCTCTCCGCATCCTGCGAAGATCCCACGGGGCTGTAGCAGCTCGTGCGTGTGCGTCGTGAAAGTTCGTAGTGCGGATTTCAATCCGCACGATGGGCGCGCCTTGAAAAATTGGTGGTGCGGACTTCAATCCGCACGATGGGGGCGCCTTGAACATTGGTAGTGCGGATTGAAATCCGCACTACGGTTCCTGTGCCTCGTCCGTCCGGCGGACGCTCAGCACCGCATCGAGGCCGGTAATTCGGAGCACCTCGCGGACGTCGTCCGAGGGGTTGAAGAGCTGGACTTCGACGCCGGTGTTGCGCATCGTGGCGATCAGGCCCAACAGTCCGCTGGGCAGGAGCTTGACTCCCGTCAGGTCGAAGGTCAGCACCCGCGTGTTGTGCTCCTCGATCAGCGCGACGAGCTGCTGGCGGTAAGCGCTGAGACACGTGTCGTCGGGAACGTCGTGGCCGCCGAAACCGACGACGGTCAGTTCCCCGACCTCGTAGACCACAAGTGCGCCTGGCGGGGCTTCGCCTCCCGGAGTGCTGGATGAATCCGCAGGCCCTTCAACGTGCTGATTCATCCTGTTCAACTCCGACTTCGAGACGCTCTCAGTACTTGGCTGTTATCCGTGGTATCCGCGCGATCCGTGGTTTCTGCTGCGCAATGCGGGACGGGAAAATTGAGGACAGGAAGATGTGGCCTCGGTGCCAGTACTATAGACCGCGCGATCTGGTGTCGCCACGCAGCGGGCGTTCAGAGCAGGCGCATCGTGCGCAGCCGCAGCGCATTGCCGATCACGGAGACGGAGCTGAGGCTCATCGCCGCGGCGGCAACCATCGGGTTCAACAGGGCCCGCATGCCATCGAGACCAAAGGCGAAGAAGATTGGTACCAGCACGCCGGCGGCAATGGGGATGCCCACCCCGTTGTAAACGAACGCGAGGAACAGGTTCTGGCGGATGTTCCGCATCACGCGACGGCTGAGACGCATCGCCCGCACGATGCCCACCAAATCGCCCCGCACCAGCGTCACGCCGGAACTCGCGATGGCCACGTCGGTGCCGGTGCCCATCGCGATGCCGACGTCGGCCTCGGCCAGCGCCGGCGCATCGTTGATGCCATCTCCCGCCATCGCCACGCGGCGGCCTTGCCCGCGCAGTTCGCGCACCGCCTGTTGCTTGTCCTGCGGCTTCACGTCGGCGCGGAAGTCGTCGATGCCCAGC
>JAHWKJ010000092.1 GCA_019347905.1 Planctomycetota bacterium | reverse complement strand
AGCCCGGCCTGGACGGCGGCACCGAGAGCCACGACCTCGTCGGGGTTGAGGCTGCAGCGCGGCTGCCGGCCGAACATGGCTTCGACCCGCTCCAGCACAGCCGGCATCCGCGTGGCCCCGCCGACGAGGATCACCTCGTCGACATCGGCGCGCTTCAGCCCGGCGTCGCCGAGCGCGCGGCGCACCGGCAACTCCACGCGGGCGAGAACGCTTTCCGTCCAGCCTTCCATCTGTTGTCGACTGATTTCGATCGTGGGAGCATCCGGGGAGAACGTGCCGCCTTCGTTGGGAACGCGGACCGTGACGTGGCTTTCCCGCGAGAGCCGCCGCTTGGCGCGCTCGCACTCCGCCCGCAGCCGCGCCACCATCTGCCGATGTTCGTGCTCGGCCCGCTCGTACACGTATCCCTGCGATTCCAGAATGCGCGCGACCATTGCGGTCGTGAAGTCCTCGCCTCCCAGAAATGTCTCGCCAGAGGACGACTGCACCTCCAGCATGCCCTCGAACTGCTCGACGACCGAGATATCAAACGTTCCGCCGCCGAGATCGAACACGACGGCCACCCGCTGGTCCTCAGCCTCACTCAGCCCGTAGGCGATTGCTGCCGCCGTTGGTTCGTTGAGAATCCGCTCCACAGTAAGGCCGGCCATTTGTCCCGCGCGAAGCGTCGCCTTTCGCTGGTGTTCGTTGAAATAGGCCGGCACCGTAATGACGGCCCGCTCGACCGGAACGCCACGATGTACCTCCGCGTCCTGTTTCAGCGACGCCAGCACAAAGGCTGAAAGTTGCTCCGGCGAAAAAGTCTTGCCGTCGAGGGTTGTTGTCCAGTCGCTCCCCATATGCCTCTTAAAGACCGAAGCGCAGCGGTCGGGATGTACGATGGCCAGTTCCAATGCCGCGCGTCCTACAAGCAGCTTGCCGTCCAAATCGACGCCGACCACTGAAGGCGTAAGCACCTCGCCCAGCGCATTTGGAATCAGCCGCGGCCCGTTCTCGGTCATCACGGCCGCGGCTGAGTAAGTAGTCCCGAGATCGACCCCCAGAATCATGCGTCGATTCTACCATCCTTGAGGCCGGCTTCGGCGAGCGGGTCGAGCGCTTCGGCCGGCAGCGCGTCGAGCAGGGCGGCGCCGTCGGCGGCTTCGCGCCTGAGGCTGCGGCGGGCGGCGGTGTGCCGTTCGGCGGCGCAGGCGACCTTTCGCCGCGCGATTTCGATCAGCAGGCTCCACAACTGTCCGCTGCGGGTGACGAGGAACGAGCCGCTGCGGGAATGGCGGAAGAACGTGCGGAACGCCGACTGCAGGATATCGTCGGAATCGAGGCGGCGGCCCAGCCGCGGGCCGATGCGCGGAGCGGCGAAGGCGGCGAGACGGGCGCCGAAGCGGGCTTCAATGGCGGCGGCGGCGGCTTCATCGCCGCCGCGCCAGCGCTCGACCAGCCGCACCGTGGTTTCGGGATCGCAGAGGTCGTACATGGAGAGGCCCTCGAGACGGGGCATTGGAGCGGCAGCGGATGCCATTCTGTTCAGCATCGGCGGCAGATGCAACTGCGCGGGTCAAAGAAGCGGTTTGAACAGGAGAGAACGGAGAAGGCCTGTGCCGTCGGCGTGCGATGCACTTTGGCGTTTGGAAGTGGGCACTGCCTCGACCTTTCGTGCCGGCATCGCAAACTTCATCACACGCCGGCTTCGCCCTTGGCTCGGCGGCCAGGACGATTTATCTCTCCGTTACCTCTGTTATCTCCTGTTCAAGATCGGGAACCTGGACAGAATTCACGCAGCAGCACCGTCGCATACGAGCCCGGGGGGAGCGTGACCTGCAAGCGCAGGCCGTCGGGTTCGCCGGCGACCGAAAGGTCCTGCGGCCGCACGAGTAGCGGCCGCCGGCCCCCGGCGGTCAGCTTCGGAAATTTTCCGAAGGCTGCGCGATCCAGGCCGAACTCTTCGAGCACGACCTGTTCGAGCTGTGCTGGTGCGCCGAACGGTTCCCGCATCTTCGGCCCGAAGAGCGGTCCCGTGGGAACAATCTCGCCCGTTGCGAATCGCCGCTGGTCGCGCGGTACGTCTTCGGCGAGGAACAACCCGCCGCTCGCCGTCACTTGCAGCACGTCGCCTGCCTCAATCTGTTCGAGGCGGCCGGCGGCCAGCCTGGCAGCGAGCACCCGGTTGAATAATCCCGACTGCACGGCCGAGAGCGACAGCCGCAACAGGAACTTCCGCCGCGCCGGAGGCAGATCGCGAGGCGTGGTGCGGCCTGCGAGCAGGTCCATGCCGGTTTGCAGCGTCTCGCATTCGCGGCCGAAGCGTTGTTCGCCGTAGTAATTGGGAAAGCCAGACGGCGCCAATCGATCGACCTTGGCCTGCGCCCGCTCCACAGCATTGGCGGTCGCCTCCCGCAACAGCACTGAGAACCGGTTGCCCTTCAGGTGCCCGGTGCGCAGCTTATTGCGGTGCCGCCGGGCCTGGAGTACGCGGATGGAGTCGGAATTGACCCCATCGACACGCGGTTCGCAACGTGCGGGGACTGAAACGTATTGCCGCGTAATGGCGCGGCGGTCCTTCAACCCCGCGGTGCCGATTTCGCCGCGGCCGATGCCCAGCGTGCGCGAGAGGTGCCGCTGGAGTTCCTCGGCGGAGACGTCGCGTTTTTCGATCCACAGAAAGAGGTGCTCGCCGTCGCCGCCAGGTTCGTAGGCGGGGAGTTCTTCAACTTCAAAATCCTCGGGCCGCTGTTTGACGACGCCCCCCACGCCGGGCAGGCCGGCGGTGAGTGTGGGTTGCGGCTCGGCGGCGACGGAGGGCATGTTGGCTTCCCAGAAGGGAAGAGGGGGGAACACTAATCTCCACTAATGAGCACTAATCGATCCTGTGAATGGATGACTGCTCCGGTAGTTCTATTAGTGAAGATTAGTGCCCATTAGTGTTCCGTTCGCCGGTTCTAGACGTGGATTGGCAGGTCTGTCAGCGAATTGCGGCAGGTGGTTTCTGGTTCTTCGGGATCAGCGTGCCGTAGCTGCGGTCTTTCATGCGTTCGCGCCAGTCCGCGCGGGCGGCCTCGAGCAGTTCCGGCTGCTCGAAGAGGTCGATGGCGGTGACGGCCAGCACCTTCGCCGCGTACACCGTCCCTTTCTCGCCGATCGACGAGCCGATCGCCGCCACGTTCTGCCAGCTATGGCCCGGGCTGTCGGCAGCGAAACATGCGGTGCGCAGGCCGCCGGTGGGGACGTGCCAACTGATGTCGCCCACGTCGGTCGAACCTTTGCTAGCTTCGCTCGACTCGGCGAGCGAGTGGATCCGCTCGTCGATCGCCAGCGGAAACTTGGTGCCGAACTGCTCGATCAGCGGTTCCTGCAGGCGGCGGGCGAAGGCCTTTTCGTCCTCGGTGAACGTGGGCGGTTCGACGGCCTTCAGGTTGGCGAAGATCAATTCCGAGAGCGGCGTGTTGGGGATCAGCTCGTGGCAATCGGTGTCGATCGCCACTTCGAGCTTCGTTCGCGTCATCAGCGCGGCACCCTTGGCGATGTCCTGAATCCACTTGAAGTAGCTCTCGACGTCGCCGTGGTCGTCGGCACGGACGTAGTACCAGACGGTGGCGGTCGGCGGCACGACGTTGGGAGCGCCGCCGCCGTTGGTCACCACGTAGTGCAGCCGCGCATCTTCCTTCACGTGTTCGCGCATGTAATTGACGCCGACGTTCATCAGCTCGACGGCATCGAGGGCGCTGCGGCCGCTCTCGGGACTGCCGGCCGCGTGGGCGGCAGTGCCGTGAAAGGTGAACTTCGCCGACACCAGGGCCTTCGAGCTGCCGGCCCAAGGCTGGTTCTTGCTCGAAGGATGCCAGTGCAGGCAGACATCGAGATCGTCGAATACGCCGGCGAGCGTCATGTAGACTTTGCCGATGACAGTTTCTTCGGCGGGCGTGCCGTAGAGGCGGATCGTGCCAGGCAGCTTGTGCTGCGCAAGCGCCTCTTTGACGGCGAGCGCCGCACCGACGGCCCCCGCTCCCAGCCCGCTGTGCCCGCAGGCATGGCCGGGACGGCCGGCCTGGGCCGGCTCGCGATAGGGCACGGCCTGTTGCGACATGCCTGGCAGGGCATCGTACTCGGCCAGGATGCCGATGACCGGCTTTCCGCTGCCGTAGCTGGCGACGAAAGCCGTGGGCATGCCCGCGAGGTTCTGCTCGACCTCGAACCCCGCGTCGCGAAGCTCGGCAATCAACAGAGCCGATGACTCGTGCTCTTCGAGACCGACCTCGGCCAGCTCCCACAACCGCCGGTTGATTTCGCAAATCTGCTCGCGCCGCGAGTCGACGGCGGCGACGGCAGTTTGCTGCGCCGGACGCAGCTCGCGTTCGGCTTTCTCAGACGCCGACGATGCGTCTTTCGACGGAACCTCGTCGGCCCGAGCGGGAAGGCATACGGCGACTGCGACGGTCAAAACAAAGCAGCGAAACGTCATGGTGTCACTCAGCGGAGATCGGGTGGCGACGGTGAGCAGTTGGACTGCCATTGTAACGCCGGAGCCGAGGCATTCCCAAAGTGCCCCGCGACGCTCCCGACGATGAGCACGCTCAAGTGCTCGTGGAGCGCGGGCTGGGGCACCCGTAGTGTGGATTTCAATCCACACGGGCGATGCTCCACGGCATCTGTGCGTCTCAAGATTTGGCCGTGTGGATTGAAATCCACACTACCGGCGATGGCAGCACGTCTACAGCATGCCGACTGGCTGCAGCGGGCACTGCGTCACCACGAACGTCTGCGTCCGCCCGTCCTCCTCGAAGAGCACCGTCACGGAGCGGTTGCGGGAGTAACCGCCGAGTGAGATCACCGTCCCGAGTCCGTAGCGGGGATGACGCACGATCGCACCGACCGCAAACGACCGCGGCACGTCGGCCCCGCCCTCCTTGCCGGCCAACAAGTCGGCTCCCGTCTTCAAACCGGGGAACCGCGCCCCCGGCCCTTGAGCCACGCCGTGCGGAGTCGCCGCCTCCGGCTCCTCGCGGTCACTTTCTTCGGGCGGCAGATGCTCGTCTCCCGGGACGTCCTGCGACTCGTCTTCCACCGAGTATCCCGCCGAGACGCCGTAACTGGCGGCTTCTCGCGCGAGGTCGGTGAGTTCCGCCGTCAGCTCGGCGCGAAACGGACTGGGGATCGTTTTCTGGCGACGACCGCGGAAGTCGCGGACGTCCGTCTCCGTGAGGTACAGCTCCTCCTTGGCGCGGGTGATGCCCACGAACAACAGCCGCCGCTCTTCCTCGATCTCGCGGAACTGGTCCTCGCTCTTCATCGAGCGTTCGTGCGGCAACAGGCCCTCCTCCAGCCCCACAAGGAACACGACCGGGAACTCCAGCCCTTTGGCGGCGTGCAGCGTCATGAGCGTGACGGCCCCGGCGCTCTCATCGATGTCGTCCGTCTCGGAGGCGAGGCTGACCGATTCGAGAAACGCCTCCAGCGGACCGCCGGGAGAACGAGCGGGATCGTCGAGGCTGCCATCGAAAGCTGTCTCGGCCGAGTATTCTTCGTCGAAGCGGTGCGCGGCCGTCAGTAGTTCCTGCACGTTGGCCAGCCGCTGGCGATCCTGCTCCGACTCGCTGTCGATCCAGTCTTCGCCGTAAGCCGTCCGGTGCAGCACGAGCGCGAGCAACTCTTCGACCGATCCCCGCGCCGCCGCGGAAAATTCCTCGATCATCGCAGCGAACGCCTGCAACAGCCGCGCCGGCCGGGATTTCAGTTCGGGGCACTCGTCAGCCCGCGCGGCCGCTTCGAGCACGCCGAGGCCGGCGGCATCGGCCCAGCGCAGGAGCCGCTGCTGCGTCACTTTGCCGATGCCGCGCGGGGGAGCATTCACCACCCGCAGAAACGCCGCCCGGTCGCCCGGATTGTGCACCAGCCGCAGGTAGGCCAGCATGTCCTTGATTTCCGCCCGGTCGTAGAACGCCGCGCCGGCCGCGACCTGGTAGGGCACGCCGCGTCGTCGGAAAGCCTGCTCCAACTCCCGCGTCAGGGCGTTCACGCGGTAGAAGACGGCGAAGTCGCTGTAGCGGCGATTTGCCGCGACGGCGGCGGCGATCTGCTCCGCGATCCAGCGGGCCTCGTGCTGCTCGTTGGCCAGCCGCACCACCTCGACCGGCCGCCCTGCCGCATTGCCGGTCGTCAGCGACTTGGCTTTGCGCAGTACGTTGTGCGCGATCAGCCGGTCGGCGACCTCGAGGATGCTTTGCGTGCTGCGGAAGTTCTCTTCGAGCCGCACGACGGTGGCCTCGGGGAAGTCGCGCTCGAACCGCAGGATGTTGTCGATGCGCGCCCCCCGCCAGCCGTAGATCGACTGATCGGGATCGCCCGTCACGCACAGGTTGCGGTGCTTCGCGGCCAGCGCCTGCACGATGCGATATTGGGCGAGGTTCGTGTCCTGGTATTCGTCGACCAGCACGTAGCGGTAGCGCTCCGAAAGCTGATCGCGAATCTCCTCGTGTTCTTCGAGCAGCTCGACCACCCACAACAGCAGGTCGTCGAAATCGACGGCATTCGCCTGCTTCAGCCGCTGCTGGTAGCGCGTGTAGACTCGCGCCGTCACCGCCTGCCACTGGTCGCCCACGCGCTCCTTGAACGAGCGGCCGAACGCCTCGGCGGTGACGAGATCGTTCTTCGCGCGGCCGATCCGCGCGAGCAAACGGCCCGTCGGATAATGGACCGGATCGAACTCCAGTTCGGCGAGCACGTCCCGCACCAACCCGCGCTGATCGGCGGTGTCGTAAATGCTGAAGCCCGGCGCCAGGCCCACGGCCTCCGCCCGTCCCCGCAGCACGCGAGCGCAGAACTTGTGAAACGTGCTGACCCAGATGCGGCGGCCGGGCAAAAGCTCCGCCACGCGGCTCTGCATCTCGCCGGCGGCCTTGTTGGTGAACGTGATCGCCAGGATCGACCGCGGGTCGACGCCGCGCTCGACCATCCGCGCGATGCGGCGGGTGATGACACGCGTCTTCCCCGACCCAGGCCCCGCGAGCACCAGCAGCGGACCCTCCAGATGGTCGATGGCTTCCCACTGGCGGGCGGTCAAATCGAACGGACGGGACACGTGACGCAGAGTCTCCATGGTTCAGCAAAGTGGCGACCGGAATCCCTGCAGCCGCCGATACCGAATGGTATCGGGTGCCCGCCGCGGACGGCAATTCGCGCGTCCACGCTTGCGGTTCCGTGCCGACAAAGGTCAACTCGACTCGGTAGCGCTCCATTTGAGTATCGAGTCATATGGTGCAGCGTCCCCGCCGCGGCAGACGCCGCAAGCTGCTGGGCAGCCACCAGCGGTGCTGGCTCTGGGGCCGGCGGCTGGTTGAAGAGACGCTACGCGCCGCCCGCTGGCCGATCCTCGAACTAGCGCTTGCGGAAGACCTGCCGCACGCGGAACTGGCACAGGCGCAGGCGGCGGCGGAGAGTCTGCAGACGCCCGTGAGGGTGCTGCCCTCAGATGAACTGCGGCGACTGGCAGGCACGAACGAGCATCAGGGGTACCTGGCGAAGATGCCGCCGTATCCGTATTCGGCTGCCGACGAAGTCTTCGAGCGGGCTGCCGGCGATCCGCTGTTCGTGGTGCTGGATCGTCTCCAGGATCCCTATAACTTCGGCGCGATCCTGCGGACGGCCGAAGCCCTGGGCGTGGACGGCGTGTTTGTCGGGGAACGAGATCAGGCGGAGGTGACGGCCCTGGTGGCGCGGGCATCCGCCGGCGCGATCAATCACGTGCGGCTGGCGCGGGTGGACGATTTGCCTCGGCTCGCCGCGCGGCTCCGCGAGCGTGGGCTGCGGCTGGCGGCCGCCGTGCTGGATGATGCGGTCGATCTCGACCGGATCGACCTCACCGGGCCGCTGGTGGTCGTTATCGGGAATGAAGGCGCGGGGATTGCGGCAGACCTGCTTGCCCTGTGTGACGTGCGGGTACAAATCCCGCAGCAGGGGGCCGTCGAATCGCTGAATGCGGCGGTCGCCGCCGGCATCGTGCTGTACGAGGTCCACCGCCAGCGCCGGCTCCCGTAGCACAAGCGTCTCGCTTGTGCGAAGTGTGCGAGGTTGGTTCGCTCGGAGATTCGTGCAAGCGAGACGCTTGCTCTACGGGACGTCGTCCGAAGGGGTCAGACCCCTTTGCGGCTGACGCGTGTCAGTTGTTCTCTATCGCTCGTCCGCAAAGGGGTCTGACCCCGTGCCTTTGCCGCGGCGATCGGTTGCATCAAGCCCGGCGGCGGCGATTCCAGTGGTAGTGCGTGACGTGGTCGGTGTTCGGCAGCCGGCCCTGAACCGGCGGGTTCAGCACCCCCAGCACGCGAAGGATGAGCGCGACGACGAAGCCCGCCGCAAAGCCGCCCACGTGCGCCCACCAGGCGACGCCCGCTGCCTCCACGGCGGTAATCGACATCGCCCCCTGGAAGAACTGAATCACAAACCAGACGCCCAGGAACAGCGGGGCCGGCACGACCAGGATCTCGATG
Organism: Planctomycetota bacterium; assembly: GCA_019347905.1. Taxonomy (GTDB): domain Bacteria; phylum Planctomycetota; class Planctomycetia; order Planctomycetales; family Planctomycetaceae; genus JAHWKJ01. The sequence goes on along the minus strand of JAHWKJ010000092.1, from coordinate 6,263 downwards.
AAGAAAAAGATAGGCACCAGCGTCAGCACCATGGCCCGCGGATACAAGAGCAGATACCCGCCCATGACGCCGGCAATCGCCCCGCTGGCCCCGATCGTAGGCACCGTCGAACCGGGGCCGCTTGCCAGGTGCGCCAGCCCCGCCGCCACGCCCGTCAGCAGGTAGAACACAAAATAGCCGATGTGGCCGAAGCGGTCCTCGACGTTGTCGCCGAAGATGTAGAGGAACCACATGTTCCCCAGAAAGTGCAGCCAGCCGCCGTGCAGAAACATGCACGTGACGAGCGTCAGCCAGGGATGAACCGCAGGCTCGGCGGCCGGCCGCTCGACTTCGCGAACCGCCATTCCGCGCGGCGTGCGGACGAGCTCCCGGTCGCGGATCGTCACCGGCTGTCCCGGATCGGTCACCCGCGCCGGAATCATCCCGAACCGCTCGACCAGTGACGGTTCGTCCGGCGCCGCCGTCTCCCGCAGTTGCAGCAGGAATGCCACCGCGCACAGCGCGATGATCGCGTAGTTCACCAGCGGCGTGTGGCGGGCCGGGATGTTGTCGCGCAGCGGAATCATGATACGACGGTCCCGGCCCGTGGTTGTTGTCGCTCGTTGCGGCTCTCAATAGCGCGGCAGGCTGGGATCGATCTCCTGCGCCCACTGGTCGATGCCGCCGGCCATGCTGCGCGCCTTGGGAAACCCTTGCTCCCGCAGCCACATCGCTACCCGCAGGCTGCGTCCGCCGTGATGGCAGTGGACGATGACTTCCCGCTCGCGCTCGTCGGATAATTCCCCCACGCGCTGCTGGAGCTCGCTCATGGGAATCAGCCGCGCGGCTTCGATGCGCACCAGCGCATGTTCGTCGGCCTCGCGGCAGTCGAGCAACACGAATGGCTCGCCGCGGTCGAGCCGCGTCTTGACGCTGCGGCAGTCGATCTCAAGGGGTTCGGCAGCGGCCGGCTGTGGCACGTGGCGACTCCTTCAGAGAGGGAATGTGTCGTACGGCCGGTTCACTATAATCGCGACCACGCGACCTGTCAGGACCGGTAGTCGTCAGGACCGGTCGCCGTCAGGGGGAAGACGCCGATCCGCGAACAGGGGCCCCGCGACCGGCTTTCTGTTGAAAGGCATCGTCCGGCGAGGGGTATACTGAAGTCGTCCGTTGTGGGTGCTGGTGCTGTTTGAAATGATCGTTCGATCCATCATGCCTCGACACGTTCGATCGACCGCAACTTGCGTGGTTGGCCTGATTGTGCTCGCTGCCTTCGGCTGCGGACGGGACCAACCGACGCGCGTCGCCGTGAATGGCGGGCCGCCGCGCGGGCGGGCCGTCGATGACGAGAGCGGGTTTGCGCCGATTCGGCTGGCGGACTGCGCGACGTTTCCGCCCGAGGCGAGCGCGTCGTGGTCCAGCGGGCAGCCGGGGATGTTCGTCACCACCGGTTCGCCGCGCGGCTATCTCTACACGCGGCGGAAGTACGGCGACTTCACGCTGCGGCTGGAGTTCCGCTTCGAGCGGCCGGAGACGGTGCGCGAGGAGGCCGAACTGTCCCGGCGCAACACGGGCATCCTGGTCTACGTGCCCGACGAGCACGGCATCTGGCCGCGCTCGCCCGAAGTGCAGGGCCGGCACGACGAGATGGCCTCGATCAAGTCGAACGCGGCCGATCTGCCGGTGATCGTCATCGAAGACGACGAGGCCGCCCGTCAGCTTGCCCGGCGTCCGGTCGGCCAGTGGAATGCGCTGGAGATCCTCTCCGAGGGCGGCGCGCTGACGACGTACCTCAATCGCGTGAAGATCGCCGAGACGCTGCCCTGCCCGGTCAAAGCCGGTCGCATCGGCTTCCAGGCCGAGGGCGATGTCGTCCACTTCCGCAACGTGCGGATCCGCGTGGACGAGTGAGGGGTGCTCGGAGAGGGGGTGACGAGGTGACGGGGTGACGGGGTGACGGGGTGAGCGATGAAGGCGAACGTCGAACATTGAACATTGAACTCCCCGTGACCAGCGCGGAGTGGTTCGATGTTCAATGTTCAATGTTCAATGTTCGATGTGTTTGCCTTTCCGAACCCTCAACCCTCAACCCTCAACCCTCAACTTTGTCGCCGTACACGAGCACGCGGTCGAACTGGCCCGTGTCGTCGAAGGAGCCGACGCCCACGCGGCCGGTGGGGAACGTCTTGTCGACGGCCTTCATCACCGGCTTCTGCATGTTGTCGAAGTAGACTTCAATCGCGCCGGTCTCGGCGTCGCGGATGATGCGGACGTGGTGCCATTCGTCGTTCCAGTCGGTGCCGGGCGTGGTCTCGGTCGAGATCTTCGTCCGCGGCTTGCCATCGACGATGAAGATCTGGTTGGCGTGGTCGTCGGTCTTCTTGCCCAGGTGCACGTAGTAGAGGTGCGCGTCGTCCCGGTAGCCGAAGAACAGGCACAGGTCGCGATGCCCGTAATCGGGGTGCGTCGATTGCAGCCGCACGTCGAACACGAAGCTGGCGACGTCGAGGTTCTTCACCAGCGAGCGGTTGTAGGGCGAGCGCACGGGCGGCTCGAAATCGCTCTTCTTCTTGATGAGGGCATAGACGCGGTTGTCGCCCTGCGTCTTCACGGTCCACGCCTCGGGATCCGTCGGTTCCCAGCGGTGGGCGTCGCCCGTCTCGAAATCGTCTGAGTACACGATCGGCAGCCCGTGCAGTTTCGCGAGCGGCTTCTCGGTGAGCGGCTTCAGCGGCGGGTACTCGTCCGCAGCCGCGGCCGACGCAGCCAGAAGCGTCGCCGGAAGGATCAGGATTGCAAGTGCGTGCCGTCGCATGGTGCAGGCTCCCAGAGAGACGAAAGGTGATCGGTGATAGTGCTTTGCCAACACTTCAGATTCGAATCAGCCGGCACGCGCTAGCGTCCGGTTCATAACCAGAACCGCGGGCTAGCGCCCGGCGGCTGGTTCCACAATTCAGTCACGCAGACGATTCCGCCGCCCGCGCCGCGGCGGCGGCTTCTTCGGACAGTTGCGACGTGCAGTGCGGGCAGCGCGAGGCCTGGAAGTCGATCGTCGAACGACAGTAGGGGCACTTCTTGTTCACCGGCTCGGCCGGCGGCTTGTGACCGAAGGCCGCGTCGAGTCGTTCGTCGACGCGGTTGACGGCGCGGATGACGAAAAACATTGCCAGTGCCACCAGCAACAGCGCGAGGCAGTTGTTGAGGAACAGGCCGTAGTTGATCGTCACGGCACCGGCCTCCTGGGCTTCCGCGAGCGTCGCATAAGGCGGGGCCGCATTCTCGCCCGCGCGAATCACCCAGAACAGGTCGGCAAAGTCCGCCTGGCCGAGCACCATCCCGACCGGCGGCATGATGATATCGCTGACGAGCGACTTGGCGACGGTGCTGAACGCCGCCCCAACGGTAAAGGCGATCGCCAGGTCGAGCACGTTGCCCCGCAGGGCGAACTTCTTGAAGTCGTCGACAAACTTCATTTGCCGATCTCCAGCCGAGGTTCGACGGCCGGGGACGTCACCTCGCCGATGAGTTGAGCACAGCGGGCGCCGGCAGCGCGGAAGCGATCGAGGGCCTCGTCAGCCTCGTCTGCTCCAACGGCGATAAGCATTCCGCCGGATGTTTGCGGGTCGAACAATGCGGCATACCGCGGGTCGCGCCGGAGCGAAGGGTTCTCCACGGTCAGGCGATCTGCCAACTCGCGATTGGCCGGGGCGAGCGTGCTTTCGACACCGGCGGCGGCGAGTTCCGCAAAGCCCTCGTAGAGCGGGAGTGCCTCGAGCGACAGCCGGGCGCTGACCCTGGAAGCATCGAGCATCTCGAACAAGTGGCCGGCCAGACCGAAGCCTGTGACGTCGGTGACGCCCGATGCATTCAGCTCGCGCGCGGCTTGTGCGGCGGCCGCATTCGAGTGCAGCATCTCGGCCAGCATCACGTCCATCCACTGCGCGCGGCACTTTGCCTCGCCATGCGCTGCCAGCAGTGCTCCCGTGCCGAGCGGCTTGGTGAGGATCAGGCGGTCGCCGGGATTCAAGCCGGCTTTCGTCGTCGGCTCGCGGCCATTGAGTTTGCCGAGCACGGTGTAGCCGACGGTGAGTTCGGCGGCTTCCGTCGTGTGACCGCCCAGGAGCGTCGCACCGGCGGCTTCCAGCTCGCGCAGGCCGCCGGCCAGGATGTGGTACAACATTTCGGCCTGAGCGCGCGGCTCGCCCTCGGGCAGCGTGACCATCGCCATCGCACCCACAGGTTCGCTGCCCATCGCCCACAGGTCGCTCAGCGAGTTGAGCGCCGCGACGCGGCCGACGAGGTACGGATCGTCGAGGAACGCCTGGAAGAAATCGAGGGAGAGCACTTCCGCGGCGGCGGCCGCCGGGTCGAGTACGGCAGCGTCGTCCGGCTGGTCCAGGCCGCGGCGAACGATGGGACTGGGCGGGATCTGGAGCCGCTCCAGCGCCGCCCGCAACACACCCGCGCCGACTTTTCCGCCGCAGCCTTTGCAGCGCATGGTGGGCGCCCGGCCGTCGCGGTCCTGGGCGAGGCGTGCGGCCATCATCTCCGGCGTCATCGGGCGGTAGTCCTGGTACTTCCGCATGAACTTGCGGTCGATGTGATCCTTCCACTTCCACATCAGCCGGTTGTGAAACGCCAGCCCCTTGTACTGCGCAATGGCGCGGCCGTCGCCGGTGGAGAGCAGCGACAGGAAGTCCTTTTGCGGATCGAACTCGTCCAGCTTTTCGCCACGGAGCAGGCGGCGGATGTTCTCCCACAGCACGGGGCCTTCGCGCACGGCGTAGACGCCGGCCTTCGGCAGGGGGGGATGATCGACGAGCGTGCCCGTGTCGCCCACGACGAACACGCGCTCGTCGCCGGTCGATTGCAGCGTCTTGCGGACGGCGAGGAAGCCGTCGTGCGCCCTGGGCAGGTCGAAATCCTTCAGCATCCGAGGCGGCGCGGCGGCGGTCGCCCAGACGACGATGTCGGCCGTTCGCGAATCGCCGTCAGCGAACTCGAGTTGCCCCGCTGCATAGCCCGTCACCGTGCGGCCGGTGCAGAGCTCGACGCCGCGGCGGTCGAACTCCTGCCGTGCGAGCCGGCGCGTCCGCTGGGCATAGTTGTTGAGGACCGCATCGCCCGCGTCGAACAACACCAGCCGCGCGTCGATGCCGCGCTTGCGAAGCAGCGTGTCGAGGCAGAAGGTGATTTCCGTCCCGCCGGCGCCGGCGCCGACGACGGCAATCGTTGGAACGGTGTCATTTCCGCGGCGGCCGCACATGGCGCGCGGCGGAGCCGCTGTCGCTGTGGAGGATTGCGAATGGAGGATGGAGGATGGAGGATGGCCAAACCGGTCGCTCGCGGGTCGAGGAAGCGTGGCTGCAAATGGGCCATCATCCATCTTCCATCCTCCATCCTCGGCTTCAGCCCTTTGGGCTGCCCGCTCCAGGCACCTCTGAAGTTGCGTCTCAAACCGCTCGAGAAACGTCGCCATCGGCTTGATGCTCAGCACTTCCGCATGCTGGCGCCACACTTCGCCGGCGGCGGGCACGGAGCCGATGCCGATCGACAGCACGTCGTAGCGCAGCGGCGGCCGGTCGTCGAACAGGATGCGGCGGCGCTGCGCGTCCAGCCCGATGACCGGCGCGACCACCAGCCGCAGATCATGGCTGGCCGCGAACCGCCACAGGTCGATCTGCATGTCCTCCGGCTGGTATGTACCGGCCAGTGTGCCCGGGAGCATGCCGCTGTACGTGGCCCGGCTGAACGGTGACACCAGTGTGAGCCGTGCGCGAGGGACGGGCTGCATCCGCCACATGCGGGCCACGTGCATGTTGGTGTGGCCGGCGCCGACGAGAACGATGTCGTATTCGGGCAATCGAGCGTGCATGTGGCCGACTTGTCGGAGCGGCGACGTCCCATAAGCGAGGCTTACAGTCTGACGCTCCGCGCTTCAGTTCCGCAACCCAGGCGCCGAGAAGAGAGGATGGAGGATGGAGGATGGAGGATGGAGGATGGCAGGGCGGACCAGGGAGTCGTCGCCGCCGCAGTGCCATCCTCTATCTTCCATCCTCCATCCTCACAGGCCCACCTCCCGCCGCCCTGCCGCGGTCTGCCGCAGGCGCTGGCCGAGCTCGTCGAACAGCGCCTCCAGGCACAACGGCACCGGCGTCATCCGCTGGATCTGCACGTCGGCTTCGACGACGCGCTCGAACAGTGCAGCGATGAGGTCGGTGTCGTCGGGGGACTCGCGGTCGAAAGGGGCGGCAAACGTCCGAACTGATGCGATCGCCGAC
>JAHWKJ010000091.1 GCA_019347905.1 Planctomycetota bacterium | reverse complement strand
CGCATGCTGGCCGACAGCCTGCGCTGGAAGCTCGCCGCCGCGGGACGCCCCGAGTCCGAAACACTGGCCGAACTTACCGAACTCATTCTCGACGCCCAGAATGGCGCACGGCGGCTGGCCAAGGGACTGTTCCCGGTCGAGGTGGACGCGGCCGGGCTGATGGCGGCCCTGCGCGAGTTGGCCGATTCCGTGGGGCAGAACGGCGTCGAGTGCATCTTCGAATGCGATTCCGTCGTGGCCGTCTCGCGCAACGACGTGGCCACGCATCTGTTCCGCATCGCGCAGGAGGCGGTCAACAACTCCGTTCGGCACGGCCAGGCCCAACACGTGACCATCCGGCTCTCGGGCGAGGGAGAAACTCTCTCGCTGGAGATCATCGACGACGGCTGTGGCTTGCCGGACGATTTCGCCGAGCGTTCCGGCGGCATGGGCCTCAGGATCATGCGCTACCGGGCCGGCGCCATCGGCGCGGCGTTCGACGTGCGGCCGGCCGACGGATGTGGGACTCACGTCACTTGTACGTTGCGAAGGGCGGCCCCCCCGCGCTCCCGCAGCCGTAATTCCAAGGATTCTGATGCGATGGAGCCGGTCGAAAAGCCCTCTTAAAGATCGAGGACCCGCGATGACAGCAGCCAGTTCCCAGAAGGTCGCCCGCATCTTGATCGTCGACGACCATCCCGTGATGCGCCGCGGCCTGGCACAGGTCATCGGCGACCAGCCCGATCTCACGGTCGTTGCCGAGGCGTCCAGCATCGACGAGGCGCTCGGAATGGTCGACGAGCATCAGCCCGACCTGATGCTGATCGACCTGTCGCTGGGCGACGGCAGCGGCATCGAGTTGTTGCGCCAGGTGCGCGAGAAGAACGCGCACGTGAGAATGCTCGTCACCTCGATGCACGACGAAACGTTGTTCGCCGAGCGCGTGCTGCGCGCCGGCGGACGCGGCTACGTCCACAAGAGCGCCCCCACCGAAACGCTGCTGGAGGCGATTCGGCACGTGCTGGAGGGCGGCATCCATCTCAGCCCGGCGATGTCGAGCCGCCTGCTCGACCAGGTGGTCGGCGGCGCGCCGGTGGGCGACCGCTCCCCGGTGGAGAAACTCTCCGACCGCGAGCTGGAGGTGTTTCAGATGATCGGCGAAGGCATGATCACCAAGCAGATCGCCGCTCGGCTGGGCCTCAGCGCGAAAACCATCGAAACCTATCGCGAGAACATCAAGAGCAAGCTGAATCTGAACAACGCCGCCGAGCTGACCCGGCACGCCGTGCAGTGGGTGCTGGAGCAGCCGTAACGATTTTCGATAAGATCGATGAATGATGAGCAAGCTGCACCCGTCATGGAGAATGGCTTCGCATGACCGTCCAGACGTTCCGTGAATTGCTCGGTCAACGTCCTTTTAAGCCGTTTCGGCTGGTCATGTCGAGCGGCGAAACATACGACGTGCGGCACCCGGAGATGGCCTGGCTGACCCGCACCAGCCTCCTTGTGGGCATCGACCAGACGGATGACGGTGTCCCGGCCGAGTTTCGTATCTGTTCATTGCTGCACGTTGCGAAGGTCGAGCCGCTCGGCACGAGCGCCACCGGTTCGAGGTAGCGTGGCTCTGCTCAGCATCGCGAGCTGCGCCCAGCATTGTGGCCGATGACCAGATGGGCACAGCCTTCGTGGCCCGAGGATTATGAGCGCGAACGTCGACCTCTCGATCGATGGCCCCGTGGCCCGTGTGACGTTTGAGTCGCCCTCGGGCGTGCAGGTGCTTTCAAACAGTTCGCGACGCCGGCTGGCCGAAGTGCTGGAGGAGCTTCAGCGGCACCCCGAGTTGCGGGTGGTGGTGTTCGCGGCCCGCGGGCGGACGTTTATCGCCGGGGCCGACATCAACGAGTTGAGCGTGCTCGACGCCGAATCCGGGCGGTTGCTGGCCCGCGAGGGCCAGACGCTGATGGGTTCGATCGCCGCGCTGGAACCCGTCACAATTGCCGCCGTCCATGCCGCCTGTGCCGGCGGCGGCTGCGAGCTGGCGCTGGCCTGCGATCTGCGGATGGCGGCGGCCTCGGCGCGGATCGGGCTGCCGGAAGTTTCGCTGGGACTCATGCCCGGCTGGGGCGGGTCGGTGCGGGCCGTGCGGCTATTCGGCGGCGCGGCGGCGCGGCGTCTGATTCTGTGCGGCGATCTGCTGCCCGCCGACGAGGCCCTGCGGCTGGGCGTCGTGGATTCGGTCTCGCCGGACGAGGAGTTCGCCGCCGCGGTCGAACGGCGCCTAGAGCTGCTCGTCTCGCGCGGCCGCGAAGCGCAGCGTGCGGCAAAGCGGCTCATCCGCCAACTGGACGGTTCGGAATGGCAGGTGGCGTTCCAGGCGGAAGCCGCCGCCTTCGCCCGCTGCTGCGGCACAGACGAATCGACAGAGGGCACCGCCGCCTTCCTGGAGAAACGCCCGCCCCGCTGGGCGGGGACGTGATGCGGATTCTGTCTGCGCGAGTTTTGCGGTAAGATGGACGCTGTCCACTTGCGACCACGTTGATCTTCGCCAATGGCCACAGCTCAGCAGCCCGTCGACGACCTGCTCGAAGCCGTCAAGCAACTGCCTGCCGATGCCTTGGCCGAGTTTACGAACCGCCTGGCCGAATGGCAGGAAACGGCGGGCGATGATGGTCCGTCTGAATCGTTTCTGGTGCGGCAAACCAAACTGCGGATTCCGCGAGCCGAGGCACGGCGCTTGCGCGAACTCACCGGCCGGAGCGAGTCTGGGAGCCTGACTGTGTCGGAGCTTCAGGAGTACCGCCGCTTGGCTCGCACGGCCGAGCGCATCAGCGCGACGCGGGTCGCAGCACTGGCGGAGCTCGCGCGGCGTCGCAACCAGCCCGTGGAGAGAGTCAAACGCGACGTTGGCTGGCCGACGTTCGATCATGGCGCGTAAAGCCATTGGCCGCCAAACGCGGCAGCGCGTTCGAAAGCGCGCCGGTGGTCGGTGCGAATATTGCCGACATCCCGACAGCTTCGCCTGCTCACCATTCGCGTGCGAACACGTGATCCCTCGCGCGAGAGGCGCTGGCGACGCGTTCAACGAACTCGCCTGGGCCTGCGCCGGCTGCAATAGTCACAAGTACGATAAGGTCCGCTCACCGGATCCGGAAAGCGGAAGGCAAACGCCGCTTTTCAACCCGCGTCGGCAACGCTGGTCAGACCACTTTCGCTGGAGCGACGACGGTTTGTTGATTTCCGGCCAGACTCCGACCGGTCGTGCGACCGTCGCAGCTTTACACCTCAATCGGCCGGAGCTGATTCACCTGCGTTCTGCGTTGATATCGGTCGGTGAACACCCTCCAACGATGAAGCCGCATCAGTCGTAGATGCTTTCGCGGCTGTCGTCAAACGCGGGGTTTCGCGATGGGCGGCTGGAGATCCAGGCGTCGAACTCCCGCTTCCACTGGTCGTAAGGCACAGCCGGCGCAGCAGACTCTTGCGTGTCGGAGCCCAATTCCTGTTGGACGATATCCAGAACATAACCATCAACATCCATGCCGCTGACGGCAGCCCGCCTTTCCAGTTTCTTCGCATTCTCCGGCGAAAGCCGAAGCGTGATGTTCATCGATCGGCCCTCACGACCTCGCGCGCCATTCGTCATCATAGATGATCGCACCTTTCGAGGGCCATCAACGACGCTCCAGGAGAAGCCGCCAAGTCGCTGATCGAGCACAGAAGGCGTTACTGCCGGGAGATGTCGCGGTAGAATTGGCCAGTCCGATCGTCGTCCAGCCAAGGGCGCAGCAGTGCCGATCTCTTCGCGAACCCCGGATGGCAGTCCCTATCGCTGCCTCATTTGCGGTGCTGTGGGACTCGTTCTGTCTTCAATCATCAGTGGGGATGCGCCCTGTCCGTCGTGTGGTGTTTTGCTGTGGCCCGGTCGCGAGCAGGTTCCTCCGCATCGCCACCCCATCCGCTTCCACTGGTATGGTATTGCAGCGGTTGCGGTGACGTGCTTCGTTGCGTTTGCCGTTTGCGCACTCTCCATTGCTGATTCGCTCGTCCTCTGTCTTGTCGCCCTCCTGCTATTTGGGAAGTACGCTCTGGTGGCGCTGCGCTGTGGTAGCGTGATCGGCCGCTCGAGGGAGGGTCCGGCCCTCGAGTGACGGCGCCACGTCGGCTGTTGGACCCGATGCGCTTGGATGCTGCCCAACGGACGCTACCGCCGCGACCGTGCCCGTTCGAGTTGGCGGCTCAGCCAGTCGGCGGTGAGGCGGTAGAGGGTTTCGGCGAGCGCAGCGGGTGGGGATTCGACGGCGGCGGCTCCGCGCTGGCCGGAGTAGACGCGAGCGGCCAGGGCGGCGGGGATGGCGATGACGGCCTTGAACCGCGGCTCGGTGAGCTCCCACGTTTCCTGTGGCCGGCCGTCTTCGCCCGCGGTGGTTTCGACGCTGCGGACGGCGAGCGGGCCGCCGTTGGGGGCGCAAAGAGCCGGGTGGAGCGGGGCGGCTGCGGCGCGCGGCGTGATGCGGACCAGCGTGCCTTCGCAGGCTCCCCAGGTCCGCAGACGCAGACGCACGCGGCGGCCGACCTGACGGGAGAAGTCCTCGACGTCCTCCTGGCTGACGGCAACCTGCAGCTCTTTGCCGGCATCGCCGCCGACGGCAAGGATTTCGTCGCCGGCATCGACCCAGCAGCCAATCAATGTGTGCAGGTTGCGGGCCATGACGATGCCGCCGACGGGGGCTCGCAGCGTGAGGCGGTCGACCTGCCGCTGCTTCTCGGTCCGCTGTTCGAGCAGCGATTGGCCGCTTTTGACTTCGACCTGCCACGCGCCCAGTTCCTGCAGGTGCTTGTGGATTCGCGCCCGCGCCTCGGATTGTGCGATGGCCAGATCGATGTCGGCCAATTCGGCCGTCAGCTCGGGGTTGTCGAGCATGCATAGCACCTGGCCGGCTGCGACGTGCTGGCCGTCGCGCACGGCGAGCGATTCCACGAAGCCGGGACCATCGGCGCGCACCACCGCGAGCGGAGTGTGCTCGACGACTCCCGGCGCCACGGCTCGCTGCGGCCACGGAACGCCCCATAGGAGCCACGTGCCGCCGCCGAAGACGGCTGCGCTCACAATCAGAAACCGCAGCCGGCTGCCCTGGTGAAACCACTCTCCGCCGACGAGGCCCCGCACGATGCTTTTCAGCGGGCGGGCCAGCCAGGCAGCCGCGGCGATGGCGGCGAGCACAACGCCCGCTCCGTGCAGCAGCACGCTCGCCGCGATCAGGAGGCCCACGCAGACGATGATCCGCCACAGGCCCGCCAGCACGCCATAGACGCCGACGATCCAGCGCCGTCGCCGGGTGGCGGCCGTCTGCTGATTCGACCGCACGCCCAGAAACAGCCAGCCCAGCCACTGCCGCACCGCGCGGGCGCCTTCGGTCGAGAGGTTCGGCACCTCGCACAAGTCGGAGAGCACATAGTAGCCGTCGAACCGCATCAGCGGATTGGCGTTGAACAGCAGCGTCGCGAGGCCCGCCATCAGCACGAGGTCGTAACAGAAGGCGGCGAGCACCGGCGATTCCGTGCGGCTCCAGACAATGACGGCACACGCGGCGACGAACAGCTCCGCGTACATGCCGCCGGCCGCCGTGAACATGCGGGCCCATTTGGAACGGAACCGCCACGAGCTGGTCACATCGACGTACGCGACCGGCGCGAAGAGGATCAGATACAGGCCTGTCTCGCGAACGTGGCCGCCGTGCTTCTTGCAGACGAGGGCATGGCCCAGCTCGTGCACGAGCTTGAGCACGACCCACGCCAGCGCCAGCCAGAGCCAGTTGGAAGGGGAGAGCACGCCGGTGGACGCCTCAGTGAACCGCCGCCAGTCGCCGCCCACGATGACCGCCGCCCAGCCCACCACTCCCAGCCACACCAGCATCGCCGGCCCCGAAAACGCCCATCTCGTCCACGGCAACAGCGCCGTCAGCAGGCGATCGGGGTTCAGCAGCGGCACGCGGAGCATCAGCGGGTTGAAGCCGCCCGCGGCGTGCTCAGCGGACGCCTGACTCTCGGTGGAAGCGGCGGCGCCTTCCGCGGATGTCAGCACGAGGCCGTTCTCGATGAGCCAGCGGCAAATGGCGGCGGCTTCGTCCTCCGAAAGTGCGTCTTCGCCCAGAGTTCGGGCCGCCAGCGCAAGTGCCTCGCCGACAGACGTGTTGCCGTCGAAGAGCGAGATGAACGCGTACTCCGCCAGGCCGATGCGATAGAACCGCGACCGCCCGGGATCTTCCACGCGGTAAAAGCGTTCGGAGCCCTGCTCCTCGGGCGTGAAGACCAGCTCCGGGCGCAGCGCCGGCCGATAGCGCTTCAACTCGCGAATGGAGAAGTCGCTGTGCACACTCCGCCTCCGGCCCTTTCGACCTTCGACCCTTTCGACCTTCCACCGAGGCCGCCGCCCCTACCACCCCATCTGCAACACGATCCGTTCCCACGGTTTGTGGAACAGCGTCCAGCCCAGCGTCTTTTCCGGCCCGGCGATGCGGGCGCGGCCGGTCATGCCGGGGCGGAGCACGCCGCGCGGGTTGTCGAGCCGCACCTCGGCGATGAAGACGTGCTCTTCGTCGCGGATCTCGGAGCGGGGGTGAATGCGCTCCAGTCGTCCGCTCCACGTCTCGCCGGGGAAGGCGTCGAGCTGAATCTCCACCGGACCGTCGGGCGTAACGTAGGCGATGTCTTCTTCGGGGACGGCAATCTCGACCACCATGCGGTCCAGCGGCGCGATCTCGAACAGCGTCTGTCCCGTCGTCAGCCGCACGCCTTCCGATCTCTTCAAATCGCCCGCGATGACGATGCCGTCGACGGGACTTTTGATTTCGAGGTTTTCCGCCCGGTGGTCCAGTAGCTGCGTCTTGAGCGCGAGCCGCTCCATCTCCAGCCGCTTGATGTTGGCTTCGGCGAACTCGTGGGCGGCGAGGTGGGCGTCGCGCTCCTTGGCGGCGCGGTTGTAATCGGCGGCGACGCGGGCGAGCTCCCAGCGGACTTCGCGGCCGTCCATGCGGGCCAGCAGCTTCTCGTGCGTCACCAGTTCGCCCGGCTCGACCAGCGCCTGTTCCAGCGTGCCCTCGAACGGGGAGCTGACGAACCTGCGCTCCACCGGCTGCAACTCGCAGTCGCACTTCACCTGGTAATCGACGGGGACGAACATCGCACCCACGATCCCCGCCACCGCGAGCAGCGCCAGCCAACCGCGGCGCGTGCGCGCCCAGCGGCCGATTCGACGACCGCTGCGCACCCACCAGTTGCGCCGCGCGTGACGCACTGCCCGCAGTGCGCACGCGGCCGGCTGACGGGCGGCCCTGAGCAGGCTGTGGACGCGGTCGGCCGCCGCCAGATCACCTTCACCCCAGAACACCCACGCACCCTGCACCTGTCCCCGCCGGTGGACCAGCGGCGCGCTGACGACGGCGGCGGACTTCACCAGCTCCGCCAGCTTGCGGTGCGCGAGCAGCCCGTGCCGCTCGCCGGCGTCGCCTGCCGGCCACACGGCGAGCGACCCGCGGAGCACGGCTTCATCGAGGGCCGCTTCGACGGCGCCGGAGAGTTCCGAACGTGCGTCGAAGTTCTTGAGCCCCGCGACGGCCGCCACGCGCGTCCGCGTCGCGCCGGGGGCGCACAATCCCACGGCACCGCCGCCGGCGCCGACGAACTGCTGCGTCTCGGTGACGAGTGCGAACGCCGCCTGGTCGAGGTCGTCGGAGGCTTCGACTTTTCCTAAGAGCTCGACGAGGGCCGCCATCGACTGCACTTCGGCGGCCATGCGGGTGACATCCTGCCGGCCGCGGCGGAACCTGAGGAATGACGCCGCCAGCTCCAGCGCTGCGGCGATCTGCTCGCTGCCCTCGCGGTCGGCCCGGGCGACCGCCAGCAGCACGTCGCGGCGGGATTCGTACAACAGCGGAACGCCCACGACGCGGGCGCTGGCATCGGGCAGCGGCCGGTTCTGGGGAGAGCGCTTCTCGCACGCGGATTCCGCCACCCGCACGAGCGTCGGCTCCAGCAGCGCATCGAGCGCGTCGCCGGGAATCCGCCGCAGCGCCAAGAGCGATTCGATGCGGCCGTCGCGAAAGAAGTAGACGCCGGTCGAACGGTAGGCTGCTTCGATCGCGCGGGCGATTTCAGCGAGCAGCGCCTGTTCGCTCTCGCAGTCGGGCACGACGGCGCTCAGCCGGCGGACCAGACCGACCAGTCGGCCTTCCGACGATGACACCGGCAGGGCCTGTTCTGAGGCGACTGCGCCGGAGAAGAAGCTGGTCTGCGTGGAAACGCTCGTCATTGTTTCAGCGCTCCCCGAGTTCGGGTGTCCGGCCGACGGGACAGGGGCGCCGGGCCGCTGGGGATCGGAACCAGCGAGCACTTCTCACCGCTGCGGAAGCGGCCGTCGGGATTGGGCAGCCGCACCTTCACCCGCACGGTGCCGCTCTGTGGATCGGTGACCGGGGAGACGAATTCGACGGTGCCGGCGGCGGGGGATTCACCGCCCGCGACCAACAACCGGACTTCGAGTCCCTCACGCAGCCGCGCCGCCTGCTCCAGCGTGACGGAGAACGTGGCCAGCAGCGGGTCGAGCTGCACGACGGTGAGCAGCACGGGATCGTTCGGCGGGGCGTACTCGCCCTCGTCCTTGTAGAGACGGACGACCACGCCGTCGATGGGCGAGCGGATCGACCGCCGCTCGAGCTGCACCTGCGACTTCGCATATTCCAGCTCCTTGATGGCCAGCGCCTCTTTGACGGCCAGCACGTGGGCGGCGGACATCTCCTTTTCGGTCCGTGCCCGCTCCAGCTCTTCCGCCGTGGCGTGGCCTTTTGCCTCCAGCTCGATGAACTGCGCGAGGCGGCTCTCGTGTAGCCGCAGCTCCGCCTCGGCGGATTGAAGCTGACCGCGTGCGGCGCGGGCGGCGTCGGCGATCCGCAGAGACGCCTCCAGCACGTCGCGGTCGAGATGCGCTAAGACGCCGCCGCGCTCGACGGCGTCCCCCTCCTCGACGTGCACGACATCCAGCACGCCCGGCTCCGAGGCGGCGACGTTCACGCTGCGGTACGGATCGAGAAACCCCTCGATCTCGCCGCCGCCCGCTGCCGACGCCGCCACGACCACTGCCGCCGCAGCCGCGTAGACGCGGCCGACGAGTCGCAAAGAAACCGCTTTACAGAACATGTCTGATCCTCGTTCGTTCGAATCTGGCAAGCCGGTGGAGGCATCCTGAAGAGAAGGGAACGCTCACGTTCCGCCGGCGAGTTCGGACATCAGGCTGTCGCGGCGGCGATCGAGATGGAACAGCGTTCGCCGCCGGAGCCAGGCCTGCCGTTCGACGCGGCGCTGGATGCGGCTGATGTGGCGGTCGAGGTCCAATGCGACTTCACCGCTCGCGCCGGCGGCGCGCTTCATCGCGGCCGGCAGACCGCGGGCGTGGCGCTGGAGCAGGTCGTCCTCGGCCGAGACGTAAAAACGTGCCGACCCCGCATCTCCCTGTCGGGCGCAGCGGCCGGCTAGTTGCCGGTCGATGCGGCTCGAAGCATGCCGCTCGGCTCCGATCACGCACAGGCCGCCGCGCGCGACCACGTCGGGCGTGAGCTTAATATCGGTGCCGCGGCCAGCCATGTTGGTTGCTACCGTGATCGCACCGGCTTGCCCCGCGCCGGCGACGACGTCGGCTTCGGCTTCGTCCTGCGTGCCGTTGAGAAGCTGATGCGACAGTCCGCGGGCAGCCAGTCGCTCGGACATCGCGAGACTGCCGGCAATCGTCCGCGTGCCGATGAGCACCGGCCGTCCGCTGGCGTGCAGTCTTTCGACTTCGTCGGCAATCGCGGCGTAACGGGCGTCGGCGGTGGCGAAGAACCGCGTCGGCAGCATCTGGCGCCTGGACGGCGTGCGCAAGGGGATGGCGGTCACGCCCAAGCCGTAGAACTCGCGGAATTCGCGTTCGCTGCCGCGAGCCGTGCCCGTCATGCCGCACACGCTTTCGTACAGGCGGAAGAAGCGCTGGCGGGTGACGCGCGCCCTGGGGCGAGTTTCGCGAGAAATGGGCAAGCGCTCTTTCGCTTCAACCGACTGGTGCAGGCCGTCGCGCCACGAGCGGTCGGCGAAGATGCGGCCCGTGAATTCGTCGACGATCCGCACGTGGTCGCCGTCGACCACGTAATGCACGCCGCGATGCACCAGCGTCTTCGCCCACAGCGCCTGCAGCACGTAATCGAGCCAGGGGCGGGCCAGCCCACGCCGCGCGGCATGCTCCAGCACGTCGCCGGCCTTGCGGCGCCCGCGGGCGGTGAGCTCCACCGTGCCGGCGGCGGCATCCACCGTGTACTCCGCGCCCTCGTTCAGGCGTTCGGCGACGTCGCGCGCGGCGAGATGCGCAGCCGCATCTTCCGGCTGGCCGCCCGTCGGCTCGCTCAACAGCAGCGGCGAGCCGGCGTCGTCGATCAGCACGCTGTCGATTTCGTCGACGATGGCAAACGCCAGGCCGCGCTGCATGAGGGCCGCATCGCCCGCGATCTCGCCCCTGAGCAGCCGCAGAAACGTCTCTCCCAGCGGCCGCTCGCCAGTCCCCTGCACGGTGAGCTGGTCGCGCAGGTAATCGAAGCCGAACTCGTAGCCGGGGCCGAACGTGACGTCGCACGCATACGCGGCTCGCTTTCGGTCCGGTGGAACACCTTCGCAGGTCAGCCCGGCCGTCGCGCCCAACTGTTCGAGAATCGGCCGCAGAAAATCGCAGTCGCGGCGGGCGAGATAGCTGTTGGCCGTGCTGACGTGCACTCCGGCGCCGGAGAGAGACCGCGCGAATGCCGGCAGCGCCGTGACCAGCGTCTTGCCTTCACCGGTCTGCATCTCCGCCACGCCGCCGCGCGCGAGCACGAGTCCGGCAGCCAGTTGAACGTCGTAGAAGCTCAGCCCGTGCGCGCGGCGGGCCGCCTCGTCGACCAGCGAGAACGAAGCGACCAGCAGTTCGTCGTCGGGAACGACCCGGCTGCCGTCAACGCGATTTCGCAAATCGTCGGCGCGATCGCGCAGCTCGCGGTCCGTCGCGGAGGACAATTCGTTTGCGGCCGACCGGATTCGCCGCACCAGCCGCCAGTCGCGCGCCGTGGGCGCTGCCGACGCGCGCCGCGGCAAGATCCGGGCGATGGTGCGGAGCGCGGGCATGAATGGCTTCCGTCGGAAGCCCACGGGTGCGGGCCTGTGGGCTGGAAATGAGAGTCAGGGACTGGGCAGCGGCGGTGCCGATCCGGTATCGAACGTTTGCGGTTCCTGCGGCTGCTCGTCGGAGTACACCAGGAGCGTGCCCATGGCCCGCTTGAGAGCCGCAACCGCGAGCACGTAATTCACCTGGGCATCCGCCAGCGACAGTTCTTCCTGCGCTACGCGTTCCTGTGCTGCTAGAAGATCTTCCAAAAGCAGCGGCGTGCTGCGGTCTTCGCCCGGCAGGTGCCGCCAGCGATCGTGCAGGTAGTGGGCTTCGGCTTCCGAGGCCAGCACCGATTGCAGCCGGCCGGTGATTTCGGCATGGGCCGTCTGGGCCTCGCGGACGGCCACTTCGACCTCGGTCATGCCGCTTTGGACGACGTCGTGAAACTCGTGGAATGCCCGCGTGACTTCAAGCTGCCGCCGGTCCAGCCGCGCCCTGGCCGCGCGGTTGCCCAGCGGGACCTCAAAGAACAACCCGATCGAATAGCCCGGCTCGCCCTGGTCGACCTGGTTGCCCCAGGCGGAGGCGATGTCGGAGCGGCCTTCCAGCCCGGCGAGGTACGTACTGAGCACGAGGTCGAGCTTGGGGAGCACGTCTTTCTTCGCAAGGCCCGCACGCACACTGGCGGCGTTCATCGCCCGGATGGCCCGCGCAATGTCCGGCCGGTTCCGCAGCGCAGTTTCCAGGGCCGACTGCATCGAAAGTTCCAGGGGCTGCGTCTCGGGCGCTTCGCACGGCGCCAGTTCGACGCGCTCGACCGCCAACTGAGGGTCGCCCACCAGGAGGCGCAGCCGCGCGTCGGCGTTGCGGACCTCGGCCTCGGCCCGCACCAGTTGCGACTCGCGCATCGCGACGGCGGCGCGGGCCCGCAGGATCTGGCGTTCGACGGCGTCCATGTTGCGGCGGCCGGACAGCACATCCAGGAGCGCCCGCCCCCGCTCGTACAGCCGCCGCTTCTGCAGCAGCACTGCCCGCGCGCGGTACAGCGACCAATACGCTTCGCTGGTCTCGAACAAGTGGTCTTGAAGCTGCCGGGCCACCTCGTCGCCGGCAATGTGATGGTCGATCGTCGCCAGCACGATGCGGCTGGTGTTGTACGCCTGCCCCGAACCGCGCAGAAGTGGCTGCGAATAGCTCAACTCGAAACGGGCGCTGCCCTGCTGGGTGGGCGTAAAGAACCGCGAGTTGTTGTCCTGGTAGCCGATACGCTGGGCCACCTCGAATTCGCCGCCCCTGTCGGTGCGCCGCCGCAGCCCCGCCGCTGCCTGCCAGTTGTTGTCGCGAAAGCGCGGGGAGCCGCCGGTGGTCAGCTCGTTGCCGACAGGGTCGCTCGTGTCGTCGTAGGTCGATTCGAGAAACGTTCGCCAATCGAAGGCCGACTGCTCTTCGGCCACCAGCGTGTGACGCAAGGCGGGATCGATCGAGAGGGCCATGATGCGCGGCGAGTGCTCCAGCGCCCCGAGCACGACGTTGTCGATACTCAGGTGCAACACCTGTCCCTCGCCGTTCAACGGCTGCACGACATGCACGTTCCACCAGGGGTCGACGTCGTCCGGCGGCACGATGGTGGTCTCGAAGCCGGGCGCGAGCAGCGGCCGCTCATCCAGAGCGGCGGCCTGACTGAGATACGGCTGCAGGCAATCGCAGCAATCGGCCTGAGGCGGGACGGCAGGCGCCGGCTGCCAGATCATCGGCTGCGGCACGATTCCTTCCGCCGCCACCGTGGACACAGGATGCCGACCGAGACCGAAGCCATCCTCTAGCACCCAGCTTGTACCGGTCCTCGGCGCGGGCGGTTGAAGTCGGACCATCGGTGTGGCTTCGGGCGACGCGAGGGGTCGGCCCAGTCGCACGGGCCCGAGCCGAGTATCCGCGGGCTTCGCACTGCGAGCGTTCCCGCTGACAGGCTCGCCCTGGTGCGGATGCGGCTGAGCGAGCACCGGGCGCAGCAGGGTCACACCTCCGCCGGAAGATTCGTGCGGCGCGCGCCCGGGCCCTTCCGCCGCCAGCCAGCCCGCTGCGGCGAGGAAACCAACCGTGATAGCCAGTCCGTGGCGTCGCATTCGCTCGGCGCGCAAAGTCCATCGTTCGGCGCAGACACCCTCACCCTCGGTACCTTCGGTCGGATCCGCGCATCCGGTAGAAGCCGTTTGGCCCGCATCACGGGAAAACCTCCCGATTGTGGGGCCCGGCGGGGACAACGTCGCCGCAACCGGCACGTCTTACCACGTCCCCGCCTTTCGTCGGAAAACGCGCCGTTTAGTGAGCTAGACTTCTCCCGAAAACCGCTGTTCCGCGAAGGGCTGTGGATGTCTGCCGAATCCAGGAGGGCGCACCCAATGAGCATGGGATCCGTCGCAGCGGCCCTGCCGTGCCCTGTCGCAGAGTCCCAGCGCGCCGAGACCGCCGCACCGCCGTTCCCCACGCCGGCCGGCGACGACAGCAACACCCTCGAATCACCTCCCGATCGGTCGCGCGGCGCGGTGCGGTTCGACGGCCGTCCGGCGCGGATCATGATCGTGGACGACGACGCGGCCAACGTGCTCCTCATCCGCAAGTTTCTGAAGGGCTACGGTTACGAGAACTTCGTGGTCGCGACGGAGGCGCGGCGGACGATCGAGCTCATCCGCCGCGAAGAGCCAGACGTTGTACTCCTCGACGCCGCCATGCCGCACATCAGCGGGATCGACATCTTGCGCGCTATGGACGGAGACGAGAGGCTGCGAAACGTGCCGGTGATCATTCTGACGGAGACGGCGCAGGCGTCGATGAAAACCGAGGCTCTGGAACTGGGGGCGGCCGACTTTCTGACGAAGCCCATCGATCCCAGCGAGCTCGTGCCCCGCATTCGCAACGTGCTGACCGCCAAGGCTCATCGGGACTACCTGGCACGCCACTCGGAGGAGCTGGAACGGGAGATCCACGAGCGAACGGCCGAGCTGGAGGCCTCGCGGCGGGAAGTCATTCTGTGCCTGGCCCGCGCCGCCGAGTTTCGCGACGACGACACCGGCTGGCACGTGATGCGCGTCGGCCGCTACGCCGGCGTCATCGCCCGCGAAATGGGCTTCGCCGAGGACTGGATCGAAAAGCTCGAGCAGGCCGCCCAGCTTCACGACGTCGGCAAGATCGGCATTCCCGATGCCATCCTGCTCAAACCCGGCCAGCTCGATCCCGACGAGTACGAGCTCGTGCAGCGGCACTGCAAGTTCGGCCGCCGGATCATCCAGCCCATGTCGAGTGCGGAAACTTCGGCCGTCAGAGGCCACGCCGAACTGGGCGCGGGCATCCTCAGCGCCGCGAACTCGCCGGTCCTCAAGCTGGCCTCAACGATCGCCCAGACGCACCACGAGCGGTGGGACGGTACGGGTTACCCGCTGGGACTCGCCGGCGATGACATCCCCATCGAAGGCCGCATCACCGCGGTCGCCGACGTCTTCGACGCACTTTCCAGCCAACGTCCCTACAAGCCGCCGTTCCCGCGGCAGAAGTGCTTCCAGATTCTCGAAGAAGGCCGGGGCACGCAATTCGATCCGCGAGTGCTCGACGCGTTTTTCCAACGC
>JAHWKJ010000090.1 GCA_019347905.1 Planctomycetota bacterium | reverse complement strand
ATCCCTCCACAGCGCTCCTCTGTCGAGTCGCGGCTAAACAGCGGTACCATCGACGCGACACGAGTGCGACTGGAACAGACAAACTATGCCTCCGCCACAAATCGTCGATCTCGATGCGATCGACTTCAACAAGCCCGTGTTCACGCTGGACGACATCCGGCGGGTCAATCCCCAGCGGCACGAAATGGAGCAGGTGACGGCCATCGTCCATTACGACGAGGTCAACCGGCTGGTCGTCGGCTACAAGGACGTGACCGACAAGGAATTCTGGATTGCCGGCCACATGCCCGGCTTCCCGCTGATGCCGGGCGTCCTGCAATGTGAATGCGCCGCCCAACTTGCCGGGTTTTACGCCCGCAAAACGGGCATTCTGGGTGGCGACTACCTGGGCTTTGGCGGCATGGATGACGTGCGTTTTCGCAGCCCGGTGTTCCCCGGCTGTCGGCTGGTGATCGCCGTCCGCGGCGAACCGCTCCGCAATCGGCGACGTGCCGAATTCGAGTTCCAGGGCTTCGTGAAGAAGCAGATCGTCTTCAGCGGAAGGATGATCGGTGTCCCAATTACGCGGGAACACAAGATCAAGTGAGCGGAGCCGTGCTCGGACGACCGGCACGAGTCTGCTGCGACACGCCCTCCTGCCCAGCGTCTGTGCGCTGGCACTTGCATTGTGGTGCGGCGCCCGCCGCGAGGCGACTTCCCTGCATGCCGACGTGCCGCCGCGGGATGAGCCGCAGCCCGACCGCAGTCCATACGGAATTGCCGTCAGCCCCGATGGGCGCTGGTGCGCGACGGCCAACCGCACGGCCGACTCGATTTCGCTGATCGATCTCCAGAGCGGCCGCGTCGCCCTCAAGCACCGCTGCGGTCGAGAACCGCTCGACGTCGCCTGGTACGACGCCGGCACGCTGCTCGTCAGTCTCTCGGCCGATGACGCCGTCGCCGTTCTTCGCGTCGACGAGACTCAGGGTGCGCCGCGATTGACGATGGCCTCGCGGATTCGGGTGGGCGACGACCCGAGGGGACTTGCCGTGCCAGGCCTTTCGGGTGAGAAGCAATCCTCGACCGCTGCACGCCCTGCGTTCGTCGCTGTCTCCGGCGCCGACGAAGTTGCAGTGCTCGATCCGTCGGCGGGCCGCGTGACGGCGCGGATTGCCGTCGGCGGACTTCCCCGCACGCTCGCTCTCAGCCCCGACGGCCGCTGGCTCGTCACCTGCTGTAACCGGCCGGGCGAGGTGTGGGTGCACGATGCCGCCACGCTCGAGCTGGTGAGTCGGCGGAATGTCTTCGACGACGGCTTCAACCTCGGGCCGCCGGTGATCGAGCCGGATTCATCGGCCGTTGTCGTGGCGGGCGTCATCAACCGCACGTTCCCCGTCAGCGAAGCCAACATCGAGAAAGGCTGGGTCATCGACAACCGCCTCACGCGACTGCCGTTGCCGGACGGCGAATACTGGAAGCAGCAGCAGCTCGGCCTCGACCCGCGCGGCAATGCCTGCGGCGATGCGTGGGGATTAGCACGAACTCCCGACGGGCGCCGACTGGCGGTCTCGTGCGGCGGCAGCCACGAGCTGCTGATCCTCGACAACGAGACGCTCCGCTGGCCCACCGGCGACCCCGGCGATTTTCTGCCGCCGGAGATGATCGCCGCCGACGGCGCCGTCCGCCGCGTCGAACTGGGCGGCCGCCCGCTGGCCGTCGCCGCCGTCGATGAGCGCACCGTCGTCGTCGCGAACTACCTCGCGAACGCCGTCGACGTCGTCGATCTGGTGGCTGCAAAGCGTCTGGCGAGTATCCCGTTGGGCGGTCCCGCGGAAGCGTCGCTCGTCCGCCGCGGCGAAGCGATCTTCTATGACGCCGACCGTTCGTTCGACAGTTGGTTCAGTTGCCACACCTGCCACACCGAGGGCGGCACGTCGGGCCAGACGTTCGACACGCTGAACGACGGCAACTACGACACGCACAAGCTGACGCCGGCGCTGTACGGAGTCGCGCACACCGGCCCGTGGATGTGGCACGGGACGCAGGCGACGCTTGAGGCCGCGGTGAAAAAGTCGATGCGCGACACCCTCAGCACGCGGAAGCCGTTCACGGACGACGAGGCGCACGCCTTGCTGGCGTTCTTGGCCACGCTGGAAGCGCCTGTCAGTCCGCAGCATGGCGACGACGGAAACGGTTTAGCCGCGTCCCAACGGGACGCGCGGCACCCCACCCGCGCGTCCCGTTGGGACGCGGCTAAACGCGGCCGCGCCTTGTTTGAAGGCAAAGCCGGCTGCACGACCTGCCACACGGGCGAGCACTTCACGACGGCCGCCACCTACACGGTGGGTCTCGAATCGCGGCGGTATTTCCACTCGGAGTTCAATCCCCCGTCGCTGGCGGGCCTGCACGCCCGCCGCCGCTTCCTGCACGACGGCCGCGCCGACACGCTCGAAGAAGTGCTTATCCGCCACCACCGCCCGGAGCAGCTCGCCGGTGAACGGCTCAGCGATGAGGAACTGAGCGACCTCATTGCGTGGCTGAAGTCGCTGTGAATTTGCCGGGGTGACGGGGTGATGGGGGTCGCGGACGTAGCCCCAGCGATCACCTTGTCACTCCCTCACCTTGTCATCTTCCTTCGCGCCTCGTCGCGCAGGCCGCGAAACCGCGGCTGCCATTCTCCTTCGGCCAGCCGGAGATACAGGGACTTCGCCGCGCGCGAGCGGCCGGCCTCTTCGAGCATCTGCGCGTGGTTCCACAGCAGCTCGGCGTCGGTGGGCTCCGCCTCGAAGGCGGCCGCATAGGCGCGGGCCGCCAGCTCGACCTTGCCGTCGCTGCGCAAAGCTTCGGCCATCTGCCGCCAGGGTGCCGCTTCGTTCGGCTTTGCGGCCAGAGGCGTCGTCAGGTACTCCCACGCTGCGTCGTCGTGGCCGATTCGCTCCAGCACGGGTGCGGCCGCCTGGCAGGCGAAGGTGTCGTCGGGATCGATCCGCCGCCAGCGATCGGCCGCCCGCATGACACGGGCCGCGAAATCCGCCGGGAGTTTCACGTTGGCTGTGACGTGCGCATCTGATGCTGTGCGATAGAACGCGAACAGCTCGCCGTACTCCTCCCGCAATGACTGGACGTTGACGACTTCCGGTAGCTTGTCGTGCGCGATGTCGAAGGCCCGGTCCATGCGCTCGACGGCAGCTTGCATGTCGCCGCGCCTGTGAGCCGCGTCCGCCGCCCACCGCCACGCCAGCGGCCGATCATTGAAACGCCGGTCCTGGAGCAGAGGGGCGATCATTCGCTCGGCTCTCGCCGGCGCATCCAGGCCCATCGCGATGGCATACGCCTGGAGCGCAAGTCGCGGATCGTCAGCCGGCACAAGCCCGCGCATCGCCCGGTCGAGCAGCGTCTCCGCCAGTGCGCGATCGCCGCGCCGAGCGCACTCGACGGCTAACCGCAGTGCCGATGTCCTCGATCCCGCCGCCAAAGCCGCGTCGTGCGAGTTCCGCATCAGCCGTCGCCACTGGCGCCGCGTGGTGGACGACTCGCGGATCGCCGCGGTGATCGTCTCGTCCGCCGGCGGAAGCAATCCCGCAGCCAACGTGAGGGCATAGAGCTCGCGCAGCAACTTGCGAGAATCTTCCAATCGGCCGGCCGAGGCCAGCCGCTCGGCCCGCGCGTAGCGCGCAGTCCACGAGAATGCGGGGACATTTTCGAAGCGACGAAACGCATCCGCGAGAGCCACGAACGCCGCCTGCCGCGGCCTGTCGCGCTTCCAGCCGAATGCATCCACGCGGTCGGCCACGAGCGACAGGAGCGCCCACGCCAACTGCGGCGAGCGCACTTCGGCGATTCTGTCCAGGGCCTGCGCGATTGTGGCGTGCGGATCGTCGGCGGTCGGCAGCACTTCGTCCGTGCGCCACTGAATCGCCAGGGCACGCAAGGCCACCATTCGTTGTACGAGTCCGTCGCCGGGCGGCAGCGGCGGTTCGCCGTCCGCTGCACGCTCTGCCTCGCCAGTGGGAGGCTCCGAGGGGTTCGGCAGGGTCTGCGCGAAGTACTGCAGAACTGCCGACTGCGGATGCTCTCTCGCCCCTTCCTCGAACTCCTCACGCGGCCACAAGTCCGGGGCGAGGCTCGCCAGCAGCGTGTAGAGACCGACGCGGCGATCGCCCCGATCGAAGAACCGCCCGCGAACGACTTGCAGCACGCGACCATTGTCACCCTCGGCCAGCGCCGCGGCGATCAGCGCCAGCGCATCGTCTTCGGACCAGTCGCCGTAGCCCTCCGCGCTTTCCGGCAGAGTTCGTCCGGCTGATTCGAGCACGCGGTTTGTCGACTGGAACGGCATCGGCAGCACGACGAGGTCGTCGGTGCGAAGTTCCAATGGCGGCTCGCACGCCCGAACATCGTAGTCCCACGTCGCCAGCAATTCGCCGTCGCCATCCTTCAGCTCGACCGTTCCGCCCGCGTCCAACGTCATCCGCGCGAGCTCGCGATGATCGCGCATACGGATGTACCGCCGCTCGGCGAGTCCGCCGTCCGCGGCAAACACCAGATGAACGTGGATCGCGGCATCGGCAGGATGATCCTTCCGACGAATTGGCACCAGGGCGATCGTTTGCTCGTCGATGGTCCGCACATCGTGCGCGAGAGACAGCTCATCCGGCGATGGCACCAGCCACGGAACGAGCCGCCGGATTCCGCGCTGGTGGAAGCGGCTCGCCTCGCGCCGCGCCGCCAAGCCGATCTCCGGGTACAGGTGCCACAGCGTGAAGCCGTCGCAGGCGACGCGCTCGCGGAGACCTTCCGAGACCGTCCGCTCATACGCGAACCGCCCCGTTCCGTCGCAATGAATGACCAGCGGAGATGCGCCTTCGGCTGAGGGGAGCGTGACGGAGTGCCATCCGCGACCGCGTGCCGCTTCGATCAACTCGCGGGCGCGGTCATCCACCGTTCCATGCCGCGGATCGTTTCCGGCAATGTGGTCCGTTCGCTCCACGAGCCGACCCGGCTCGCGGAGTGATCCGGTGGAGCCTCGCCGCTCGCGTTCGATCGCCGCCAGCACGTCGGCCAGGCTCGTATTCAGGCCCGGCGCATGGGCGACGAGATCGCTGAAGATCCGCCAGTCTTCGCTGAATTGCGGGCGACGCGGCAAGCCCGCCACCGACGAATCCTCGGTCGGAATCATGAACTCACCCGCACGGTACGCCCGGCCGGCCAACATCATGAGCTCGATGAGCTGCGTGAAGTCGGCCATCGAGCCGCCGCCAGCCAGCGAATCGTTGAACGGATCAGTACCCAGGCCCACGTCAGCGATGCGGAAGCCGACAACTGCGGACGCTTCCGCCGACCGTGGCACCGTAGTTGTCTCCATGAAGACGCGGCCCGGGTCCACGATCAACGTGTTGACGTCGAGCCACGGCGTGGCGTCCACTCCACGCACTGGCGTTTGCGCATCCCAGCGTGTGAGCCCGGATAGATCCCTATAGGAGAAGGACAAATCCGGCGAGGGTTGCTGCACTCCCTGGTTCAGCGAATTGACGATGGAATGTCGTCCGCCCCACAGGACACTGCGGCCAGGCCGTGCCGTTTCGACATCCCACAGCCGGATCGCGCGATCGCTGCCGTCCGACAGGAAACCGCGGCCATAGGGCGCAAAGACCATGCTGCGGCTGTCGTCGCCCAGGAGGAGGCGTGGCCGGGCGGCAAAGCCGAAATCCAGCAATCCGTCAAACTCGACGTCGGTGGTTGGCGCTGACGCCGTGTCGTCGAAGCGCCAGGCGTCCCGCCCGTCGAGCCGCTGCCTAAGATCCTGCACGAGCAGTTGTGGGGAGTCGATGAACGCCTGCCGCCCGGCGTCCGCGAGTAGACGCAATTGGATGTCTACTGCGGCGGAAGGATCCGTCTGTAATGAGGGCTCCATCAGGGGAGGGGCGAGGGATTTAAAACGGATGGATGATGCGCGTCGGTTGTGCCCAAAGTGGAACTCTGGCAGCTCAGCCCGATCGAGCTGTGCGCGGCGGTACCAATCGATTGCGGCCGTCTCAGGTACGGCGAGCTTGCCAAGTGCTCCCAACCTGTGCGTCTGCTCGATACGCAGCGTCAGCGGTGCGTCGAAATCGCTGACGATGCCGTTGACATTCTCCCCCAGCAGGCGCTGTTGTACGTAATAGTCGATCCCGAGGACTGTCGTTCCCCTGTTCGGGTCGAGGAGCTGAGCCGCGGTAAGTGGCTCTGCATTCGGCGTCGATGGCCAGTCGCGGTCGACGAGCACTGGCGGCCGGGAGCGGACGTAAAGCGAGTTGAGCAGCCGCGCGATGCGGCGTTGGTCGTCTTCGCCCTCGCTCGGGCGGTGCGGCGGGCGCGGGGCTTCAACCGGCTTGCCTTCGGCGTGTTGTGGTTCACCGGGCGGCTCATACACGACCGGAATACGGTCCGGAGCCGGGTAGAGTGCCCAATGGTCCTTGCGGCCGCGGTCGACGCCGTACTGCTGGTACATCTCTTCGCTCTCAAGCACCAGCAGCGACGTGTAGGGAGACATGACGTACATCTGCTGGCTGAGCTCGATGATCCGCTGCTTGTGGGCCGCCGCGTCCTCGGACAACAGGCGGTCGATCTCCAGCCGCGCCCACGTCCGCGGGAGGTACGCGGCCCCGTCGGCGGCGCCCGTGACCTCGACCGTCCACTCGACGGGCCGTCCGTCCAGGAGGCCTTGGACTGCGAGCGATTCGGGCAGCGGCGTGTCTTGCGGCGCGCGGGCCAGCGCGCATAACTCTTCACCGTGCGCGAGGTTTTCAGCGACGTTCAGGAACTTCCAGTTCTGAACGTGATCGACGATGTTGAGGTTGAGCAGCCGCGGGGCGTTCAACGTCGAGACCAGCTCGAATGCCCGCCAGTGGGCGTCCTGATCGGGATGGATCGGGTGCACGATTCCGCCGGTCAGATCCGCGGCCGTCTGCATGAAGCTCTGCGACCAGCGGCGGCCGACGGGGATGCCGACGTAGGTGACGGAATGCGGTTGGGGGTTCGATGTACGAGGTACGAAGGGCGATGTTCGCGTTTCTGGCGAGCTCCCCCCGCCTGGCCCCCCCTCGGCAGCCGCAGCCAGCGGTGAGGAATCCTCGCGGAGGGCGGGGACGGTGGTGAGTGTGGCAACATGGCGCGCCAGTTCGTCGGTGCGGCGGTTGCCGAGGATCGGCACGCCGCTGCCCAGGTGTACGAGGTGCGGGTTCTCGCCCGATGCCAGCAACGGCTGGCACGCTTCCAGCGCCGCCTGGAGATCCAGTGCGCCGATCAGGTGCACGTCCTCGAGGAAATCCACGGCGGCCTGGGCGTTCTCGGGCGTGCAGGGCAGCGGCTCATCGGCGAACAGCCGCGGGCGCGTGCCGGCGACGACGAGCGCAAACGTGTCGTCGTGCTCGGCGTGCTCCAGGAGCGACTCGACCGCGTCGATCTGCACGCGGGCCAGCAGCGGGTCGCGGTCGCCGGTGGCCTCGAACAACACCACCCAGTTGCGACGCGGTCTTGCCGCGAGACCCGGCAGTTCGGGCGTCGCGCGCAGCATCAGATAGCGCTGTCCTTCATGCACGACCGACGAAAACGCGGCTCGGCCGAGTGCTGCATCTTCGCGTCCCTGAAGCCCACCGGTTCTGGCCGGTGGGCTTGAATCCTTCAGCTCCAGCACGATGTCGCGTTCAATTACCACATTGCGACCGGCCGATTCCAGCACCAGGTCGCCCTCCTCGCGGCGCGCGGTCAGATCGTGCGACGGACTGTGCCACGTCTGGCCCTCGGCATCCTTCACCCGCAGTTGCACGGAGAAGTCGCGGGCCAATTCCAGGTTGTGGGCCGCGGGGAAGCGGTACGTCGTGCGGCTGTAGGCGACTGGGAGCCGCTGGGTGTAGCTCAAGAGGATCCGCTTCTCCTCGCGGGCCTCCAGCGGAAACACGCGCATCTTGAAGGTCGTGCCGTCGACCCATTCCAGGAGCGCGGGATCGCGGCGGGCATACATGATTTCCTCGAAGACGTTGCGGGCGTAATCGCGTTCCACCATGCCGCCTTCCATCCGCGTGCCGGCGACGTACATCGCCAGCCGCGACAGCGAGGCGTCGGCCGGCAGCGGAAAGTAAAACGTGCCTTCGAGCCGGCGCGTCTCGTGGTTGAAGTACGTCTGATCGATCGTCGTGCGGGCGAAGCCGTGTTCGATGTGCACGTCGACGTGAAACCGCCGCAGGCTGAGACTCAGCTCCTGCCCGTCCGGATCGACGGCGACGAGCGACCCGCCGGCATGGTCGCTGGGCGGGACCAGCGGCGGGCGCGCCGCCTCGCGCAATTCGCGCGTCCAAGCCAGCGTCTCCGACTCGCGCGGGGCCGCTTCGACATGAACGACTCGATCCTCGTTCACGATCAGCCGGCGGCCGGCGGCGATGGCTGTCTCCGGATCGTCGAGCCGCACGCGGCCCTGCGCAACGGTCACTGTCGATTGCACTGCGGAGTCCGTGGTGACTGCGAACTTCGTTCCCAGCGCCGTCAGAGTCTGATCTCCGGCGGAGACGACGAATCGCTCACCGGCCGCTGACTGGCCATCCCCGGCATCATCCGCGTCCCAAGCATCGCGGGCAGTCGTCGCTTCGACGTAGATGTTTCCGGCGGCGACGCTCACTCGCCGTGGACCCTTGACCGTGACGGTGCTGTTTTCGTCGACGAACAGCACCGATTCATCCGGCAGCACGACACGCCGCCGATCGCGCGCCGCAGTGACGATCGTCTCGCCCACGTTTGCCCGTTCGGGCGCAGGCGGCATCGGGCGCGCGGCGGCCGTGAGCAAATCCCATCCCGCCGGGTCTTTCGGTAGCGGAACGGCTGCGATGCCTCGCCGCTCGCCGCGCGGCGCGTCGGTGACGAACAGCGCCACCAGCAGCGCCGCGCAGGACGCGGCCAACACGAGAGCCAACAGCGAAGCACGGGCGCCGCGCATCGAGCCGTAAGCGTGAGCGCCCGGAGCAGAGCGACGAGTCCGCTCCGGTGCATCGACGAGCGGCAGTGCGGCCGGAACGGAGGTCCGGCGGATGTCCGACCGCTCAACTCGCGCCGCCTCTGCCAGCAGAGCCGCGGACTGGAGCGTTTCGCGCCAGCGAGCGGCGGCCACGTCTTCCGAAGCGATCCGCCGCCGCAGCGCGGCCGCTTCATCCGGCTCCAGGAGACCGTAGTGCAATTCCAGCAGCGTCTGCCGCAGGTCGTCGTCTCGTGTCATCTCATCCACCTGATTCACTCGCGGGCCAGCGCCCGTCGCAGTTTGTCGAGGGCCAACCGCATCCGCGTTTTGGCGGTGTTCACGGGAATATCCAGCGCGCGGGCGATGTCTTCGTAGGTCATCTCGCCGTTCTGGCGGAGCAGGAACACTTCCTGCTCTTCGAGCCGCAGGTCGCCCAGGGCCTGGCGGACGCGGGCGAGTTGCTCGCGGCTTTCCAAATCGGCCTGTCCGTTGGAGCGGTGATCGGCGGGCATCTGTGACTCCCTCGCCAGCGGCCGCCGCCGTTTGTGCCAGACGGTGCGCCTGTGGTCGCGGCCGGCATTGGCGGCAATCGAAAAAATCCAGGCCCGCAGGTTCCGCACATCCGCCACTTCATCCCGGTGCCGCCAGCACTTGAGGAACGTCTCCTGCAGCACGTCGCGTGCGTCTTCGATGTTTCCCACCAGGTAGTACAGCGTGCCCAGCAGTTCCGGCTCGAAGCGCGCAAAGGCGTCTTCCAGCGCGCGAGCGTCTAACTCGCCGCCGACCCCGTCGACCTCGACTGCGGGTGGCTCAACCTTCATGAAGCCTCTGGCTGATATAGACGAATCGCCCCACGGCACGGTTTCGACCGTTTCCGCAAATTGCTGGAAGGGAGCCGGTTTGTAGGGACCGCCTTCAGACGGTCTCCGCGGCAAATTGGCAGGATTTCCGATATGATGTTCGAATCGTCGCTGACGCGAACCGCCAGCCGGATTCCCTTCGAGGACGCTCTGATGAATGAGTCATGGCGATCGCGGATCACCATCGAGCCCGGTAAGCGCGGCGGACGTCCGTGCATCCGCGGCATGCGCATCACCGTCTACGATGTCCTCTCCTACCTTGCGGCTGGGATGACCATTGCGGAGGTCCTCGATGATTTCCCGTATCTGACGCCGGAGGACATTCAGGCCTGCTTCGCCTTTGCTGCAGAGCGCGAGCGGAGCATGCTGGTCACATGAAGCTGCTGTTCGACCAGAACCTGTCACCGAAGCTGGTCGATCTTTTGGCCGACCTGTTTCCCGGTTCCATTCATGTGCAGTCAGTGCGACTGGACTGCGCAGAAGATGACGAGGTCTGGGAGTTCGCCGGGAAGCAGGCGTTCGTCATTGTCTCGAAGGACGAGGACTACAACACTCTCGGCGTCATGCGCGGAACACCGCCAAAGGTCATCTGGCTGCAGTTGGGCAATTGCACCACGGCTCAAGTGGAAGCCGTCTTTCGCGCGCGATTTGCTGACATCGAGGCATTTGAGAAGGATCCATCCGTGGGAACGCTCGTGCTGATTTGATGTCGAGCGCGACTCACCCGCGGCGGCGGTCGTCGGCGGTGGTTTCGAGCTTGAGCACGAACGAGGCATGCTCCAGCGTGCCGAGGCCGCGGCGGGCCGTGCGCAGCACGTGGCCCATTGCGCCGGCCAATAGCGCCCGTGCGTCGAGCCACAGGCCCGGAAAGACGCGGCTGCGGTGAATGCCGTCGTCATCGGCCTTCAGAAGCTCGTAGTCGCCGTCGTCCAGCCGGAACCACAGCACCTGCTGTTCGTGGATCGTCCACACGCAGTACTCGATGACGCCGGCCCGGCGGTAGGCCTCCAGCTTATCGTGCAGGTCGTAGCTGGCCGTGCTGGAGGCGATCTCGCCGATCCATTCGGGCGCCCCTTCGACCACGCCGTCGGCCGCCGTGACCGTCTGGCCGCCGTGCGTCGGCAGGATGCGCAACAGCGCGTCCGGCTGCGGCTCGCTGAAGGGGTCGAGCCGGATCGACTGGCCCTGCGACATCTCCACGCCGTCGGTGTACGACGTGTACTGGCCCAGCCACAGGCCCAGGTTGGCCCGCGGCTGCGTCTGGTCGTCGTCATCCACCGCGGGCTGCAGGTAGACCATGCCGTCGATGAGTTCGGCCTTGCGCAGGTTCGGCATAGCAGCATACCGCCGCTCGAACTCCTCGCGGGAGAGGCGGTCGCCGAACTCCAGCCGCGGCACTCCCCGACTCATGCGAATCCGTCGAACGCGAGCCGGCATGGACTTCTCCTCGGGGCCCAACTCGGGATGAACGTCAAGAAAGAAATCGCAGTTCAATCGTATCCAGTGACAAGGTGACAAGGTGAGGGGGTGACAAGGTGACCAGATTCGCAATGTGGTGGGTCCTCGGTCGTCGCGCCGGCCAGCACCTTGTCACCCTCTCACCGTGTCACCTTGTCATCTTCCCGCTCGATCTGCCTGCGGCACGTACTTTGGCAACTTCTGATCGGCGAAGGTGGGTCTCAGGCGGGCCAGGCGGAGGCGGCCGTCCATGATCGGCACCGTGACGGCGTCGTCGCCGATCAGCGGGCGGGCATAGCGCAGAAAATCGTCGGTCACGTCGGTGCCGTCTTCGCTGATCCAGCCGGCCGGGAACGTGCGTTCGCTATTGGCGACTTCGGCCAGCGGGACCTTATCGAAACGGACATCGTAGATCGGTTCGGGATCGCGGAGGATCGTCGCCATCCAGCCGCTCTCGCCGGCGGCGGCCAGATAAGCAGCTTTCTGCCCCGCGCGATAGGCTTCGTCGAGGTCCACGCCCGAGGCATAGGCCATGTTGTGCCGCTGATCGGTGCCGGGGACATTGGCCCGTGCGGCACCCTTCACCGGCAGGCCCCGCTGGTTGAGGGCATTGATGACCTGCTGCGCGACCGTAATCTGGCTGGAGCTGAACTGCGTGTGGCCAAAGGAGTCGCGGGTCTCGCCGATATCGCCGACCTTCAGCCCTTCGCTGACAACGACAAGTGCCCGGCCGCGCCGCCTGAGCAGGTCGTTGACGTTGTCACACAGCCGCTCGATCGCGATTTCGCGCTCGGCCAGGTAGATCAACAGCGGCAACTCGCGGTCCGGGTCGGCGAGGCGGGCGGCGGCGGGAATGAAGCCGATCCGCCGGCCCATCGCCTGCAGGACGAGCACAGGATCGGCGGGGCTGCTGCCGGCGTTCTCCTCGTTGGCGAGCTGCACCATGTGAGTCCAGTAGCGGGCCGTGGAGCCGTAGCCGGGCGTGTGGTCGATCAGCCGGAACTCGCTGTCGCCGATATCGTTGTCGATGGTCTTGGGGACGCCGATGCCGACGACGTCCAGCCCGCGTTCCTGCGCGAGCTTCGCGACCTTGTTGGCGGTGTCCATCGAGTCGTTGCCGCCGATGTAGCAGAAGTAGCCCACGTTATGGGCGCGAAAGACCTCGAGGATCCGCTCGAAGTCTTCCGTCTGCTGCGGGCGAAGCTTGTAGCGGCAGGTGCCGATCGAGCCGGCGGCGGGCGTCGTCCGCAACAGCGCGATCTCCTGCGGGTCCTGGGCCGAGAGGTCGAGCAACTCTTCCTTCAGCACGCCCTCGATGCCGTGCCAGCCGGCGTAGATGGTGCCGATCCGGGGCAGCTCGCGGGCCGTCTCCACCAGCCCCCGCAGGCTGTTGTTGATGACGGCCGAGGGCCCGCCGGATTGAGCGACGATCAGGTTCTTGGGCGAGGGCATGGCTGTGGAACTTCCGCACGGGGGCCGCCGCCGATCTTTCCTGCACGCAAGGCGCCTGTCCGGCGACAGCCGTTCGAATCGGCGGGCCTGAATGCGTGATGATATCGGTGCCGCCGCCGCAGTTCAAAGTGTCCCCGGCGGACGGGTCCACAACTCGCCGGCGGAACGGGAATTCACAGCGCCGGCGGCCACAGGCGAAACGATTTGCGTCGATCGAGTCGGTAGACGCGAAAGTCCGCCTGGTCGAGCGTGAAGATTTGTTACTCGGGACGTGGCCCCACCACGCCTCCCGTGACGACTCGTACCTGAGTGGGCGCGAGCTCGACCGACACGAAGACGGCGTCCACCAGGCCGAAAAGCTCGTGGAACCGCTCCAGCCGGCGGCCGGCATTTTCGGCCGCGAGCGTCTGGGAAGTCGTCGCCGCGGCGTCCACCAGCCATTCGCGGTGCGCCGCAAGCTGCCGGTGCAGCTCCGCCACGTTCACAAACAGGAGCTGGCTGGCGGACGCGAAGTACGCACTGCTCCAGCGGCGGAACTCCTGCGAGTGCGGGAGACGGCTTTCGGGAGGTGCGGTCAGGAAATCCTCAACAAGATCCGGGGCACTGGCGAAGACGACGTAACCGCCGCCAACGCAATATGCCGGCCGGTACTCTCCCAGTCCGTCCAGCCAGCGGACCACGTTCGCGCCGGAGGAACGCGAGTGCACTTCGAGGGTAATTCCCGTCTGCTGCGACACGATTCGTCCCGCCCGGTCCAGCGCGGTCTCCAGGCTCGCGTCGAGCCGCTGTTCCGCCGGCGTGCTGCCGTCAAACTCGAAGGCCGCCAGCCCGTCGACCGGCGCCAGCAGCGTGGGGGCCTGGCGCGCCACGACGTACAAGCCCCAGTTCGGCCCCAGGTTCGGCAAGAGGTCGTTCACCACATCGACAGCCAACAGCGGGCTGAGCTGCTTGACCCGCTCCCATTGCTGCCGCGGCTCATCCGGAAGCTGTGCCGTCAGGAGCCGTTCACCGGCTGCCAGATCCAGACGGGACGCCCACACCACGAGAGCCTGTCTGGGCACGCGCTGAAGGAACTCCGGCAACCCGCGGGTGCTGGAGACAAAACGGCTCCACGGTGCGTCGGCATCAAGTTGGCGGAACTGGAAAACGGTCTCGGCCACGATGCCGCCGGTGAGCTGCAAGCCAATGGCGACCGCCTCACAGTGCTGCCACGCCCGGAGCACAGCATCCGCGGGCGGCTCCGAGCCTCTCGAAGCGTCCCTGTCCCAGGCACGCGGATTGAAGAACAGCGTCACCGTCGAATCGAGCAACAGAGCGTCCATCGCCCGGAGATACCGCGGCGTCTGTGCGAGGGACGCGGCGGCGGCGGGATCGGCAGCGGCATCGTCCGTCCGCGACAGGTCGATGGTGCGCCGAATCAGGTCGTCACTCTCCGAAACCGCCAGGAGCGTGCCCCGCCGGAGATAGAACTGAGTCTTCACGTCGCGCTCGGGAACATCGCGATCGGTCGGCGAACGGCTGGGAATGCGGCGGACAAATTCGACGCCGGCATGCGAGAACGTCTGCAGACTGGCCTGTTCCGCCTGATTCCACGCGGCAATTGTTTCCTCCAGGACAGCCGCGTCAGCCGCGCGCACGAGCAGGATCCCGGCCGCATCGCCGCCGCCCTTCGGATAAACGGCGACGACGATCGACTGCCCGAACAGGTCACCCAGGAAGCGTTCGAGATTGCCCTGGCCGGTGAACCGCTCCAACTCGTCGCGGGCGCGGAGCAGCTTCTGAAAATCTTCGCCCGCCAGCCACTCGCGATACAGTCCCGTCTCCTGCAAACGCTCGGCGAGCGGCGAGGCGGCGGCGGCCAGCAGGCGCCGCTTCAGACCGGTCGCTTCGAGACATAGGCCGGCTTCGGAGCCGACCAGCGCGACCAGCGACTCCGCGGCACAGGCCGCACTCGTCGCCAGAGCCAGCAAGAGCCAGCCGAGCACACAATGGAAGGAGATCCGGAGGTTCGTCATCGGTCTTGTCTCATTCGCGCACGGCAGCC
>JAHWKJ010000089.1 GCA_019347905.1 Planctomycetota bacterium | reverse complement strand
CCGATCTGGCAAGCGTTCGGCCAGCTCCAGCGCCCGCTTCATGTGGCGCCTCGCCCTCGCGAAATCGCAGCTAAACGGCCCGAAGCCCATCTCGAGTTCGCCGGCCGCCAGGTGAATCATCGCGTCCTGCGGAAAACTGCGGAGGCCGATCTCCACCAAGTCTCCCCGCAGCGGTTCATACGGAGGAAACTTTTCCAGGAACCTCAGCACAAACCGCAGGTCGCGAGCCTCCCAGGAGGTCCGTTTCGCCCGCTGGAGGTACTTGACGAACAGCCTCTCCTGAGTGGCGCGGCCGGTGTAATTGACCTGAGAGCGCCTGAGCATGAGATGAAACCGCGCCAGCCGCCCCGCCGTCGCCGAATCGGCAGGCTGTGCAATCGCCTCTTTGAAGCGTTCGTCGAAATCCCTCTTGATCTCGCGGGGCAGCTTGAACCGCGCCGCCGTGCAGCTCATCTGCATCCACACGGGCGTCGATGTCTCGACCTTCGAGAGTGCCCGCTGGAGCCACTCGTCAGCGGCGGCACGTTCCTTCGCCTTCAAGTCGATGCCGCACCTGAGCGTGTCGAGCGTGTAGGGTTCGACGTCGTCCGGAACCTGCCCGCACGCCGCCTCCCACGCCTCGCGCGCCTCCGCGAACTTCCGCCGGCAGGTCAGCACGCGAATCGTCGTCACCTGCTGGTTCCACCGCAATTTGGCGCTCTCGGCGGCGCGCGGCTTCAAGCGGAAAGCCGTCTCCGCGTGCGGCTCCGAAGCCTCGACGTCGTCCAGCCCCAGATAGTGGTTGCACAGCCACACGCGCGCGTTGTAATCGTCCGGATCCTGCCGCACGAGCTTCTCGCGCACGGCCGCGGCCTTCGCGGGCTGCTCCAGATCCTCGTGCAACCTGGCCAGCTCGCGGTAGCTGTCGCACAACTGTGGCCAGCGGCGAATGCTTTCGCGGTAGAAGCCCGCCGCGCCCTCGCGGAATTTCGCCGCACTCTCCACATCCGCCGGGAAGAACATCGACTCGCGTTCGCAGTCTCGGGCATACAATTCGAACTCCCGCCCCAGCCGGCGATACACGAGTCCGCACGCCAGCGCCCGTTCGTCTTCGCGCAACAGCGGCCCCTCGGCCAGCTCCCGCGCGTAATTCATCCAGAACCCTTCGACCAGATTCGCATCGGCATTACTGCCATGCTCGGCCAGGAGTGCCTGGGCGCGGTTCCAATGCGGATCGAGCGGCGGTGCGGGAGCGGCCCGCCGCAACTTGTCGAGCAGCGATCTATTCCCCTCGCGGGCGGCGCGCTTCCATGCGAGCTCGACAAGGACGGCGATCTGGTCCGCATGTGTTCGCGCGAAGCCCTCGCGCAAACGGTGAAACTGCCGGAAGAACTCCACCCACTCGGCCTTGCGCCAGCTTGCTGCCAACCGCTTGATGATCTCCGCCGCCGGATCTTCCTGCAGCCGGTGTTCCAGCCGCTGCACAGCCGCTGTGAGATCGGCCCCGACATCGACCAGCGGCGCCTCGCCGGCCGACAGCAGCAGTGTGGCGGCGATCCGGGCGGCCGGCCGCTGTTTCTCGAGCCGCCGCCAGTTCTGTTCCACGCGATCCCGATCGTCGGCATAGAAGGCGGACAACCCCCGGACGAACAGTTTCCAGTCGCTCACCGGCGACGTGCGGGGAATCTCGCCGACGAGCAGCATCGCGGCTTCGTCTTCCCCACGTTCTACGGCACCCAGCGCTTCGCGGAGGCGCGCGACGTGGTCCCGAATGTTCGCGAAGTCCGGGAGCGGAGTCCGCGGATCGAGCACCGCGTCGTCGACAAGTTTGACGAGCAGTGCCGGATCGGACTCGATGGCCGAGGCAGCGTCGGCGTCGGCGGACCCCAGCATCAACTTCAGCTTCGGCAGTTTGGCGACGACTTCGGAGTCTCGCGGCCCCATTTCGAGCAGGCGCTGGAGCACAGCCCGGGCGTCGTCCGGCTGTTTCCGGGCGTGCAACTGTTCGATGCGCGCCACAAAGGCTTGCTCCAGCAATTGCCGATGAGCCGGGCTCGCTTCCTTGCGGAAGCACACCACCGCGTCCTTCAGCGCCGCCTTGGCGTCGCCCCTGGCCAGTTCGCGCGCGGCTCGCGCGAACAGGTCGCCCGCTCCGGACGGCTTGTTCCCCTTTCGACTCCTCGACATCTGCGAACATCCGTGCTGGGCCGGGTTCATCGGCTGGCCGCCAGGCGGCCGCCCGCCTCCTCCGGCAGCGAGTATAGCGATCCCAATCGGCGAATGTGAAATGAACAGCTCACTTCCCCGACACAGTCATGATAGACTCGTGAGGTGGGCGCAAATCTCAAAGATGTCGATCCGCGGGAGTGCGAGTTCCCCGGTCGCATGCAACCGGCGCCGATCCTGGAAAGTTGCAACGCCAGATCTCACGCTTCGGTTCATCCACTCCCATGATCAATCCCGTCCGACAGCAGATCCTCGACGAATTGAAGACGGTGAGCGCACTGGCCCCCGATGTGCGATTTGGTCAATTGATCGCCAATCTTGCGTTTCTTGCGGCAGGTCCGTGGGATGAGACGTTGTGGGATCTCGAGGATGAACAGCTTCTCGAGGCGCTCAAGTGCCATGCAACCGACCTCGCCGCGCGAGATCGGCAAACCGCGTGAGGCCGTGCGCCGCGCGCCTACTCGCTGCGCTCCAGCGTGTAGAGGCCGCGGCCGTCGGTGGCGACGACGGTGAAGTAGACCTCGCCGCGCTCGTCTTCGCCGAAGGTGATCACCGGGAGCTTGCTGCCGGGGATCGAGTAGTTTTTTACCTCGCCGGTGCGGTCGTTGTAGTCGAGGGCCCACAGCTTGCCGGTGATGTAGTCGCCGTAGATGTACTTGCCGGCGATTTCGGGGAGTTTTTTGCCGCGGTAGACGACGCCGCCGGTGATGGATTTGCCCACTTCGTGGTCGTACTCCCAGATCGGCTCGATGATGTCCTTGCGGGCGTCGACGCCCTCGGCCCCGAAGGGATGCGCCCCTTCGCGCAGGTCCCAGCCGAAATTGCCGCCGCGCTCGATGATGTTGATCTCTTCCCAGAGGTTCTGGCCCACGTCGGCGGCCCACAGCGTTCCGGTCTTGCGGTCGAACGACAGCCGCCACACGTTGCGGAGGCCATAGGCCCAGATCTCGGGCTGCGCGCCTTCGCGGTCGACGAAGGGGTTGTCGGCCGGAACCGCGTAGGCTTTGCCTTCGTCTTTGCGGTCCACGTCGACGCGCAGAATCGAGCCCAGCAGCGTGCCTAAGTCCTGGCCGTTGTCGTGCGGGTCGTTGGCCGCTCCGCCGTCGCCGAGGCCGATGTAGAGGTAGCCGTCGGGACCGAAGGCGACGGTGCCGCCGTTGTGGTTCCAGAACGGCTGCTCGATCCGCAGGAGTTCCTCTTCGCTGGCGGGGTCGGCTTGATCGGGGTCATCTTTCGAGACGCGGAACCGCGAAATGACGGACGTGTGCGGCGCGTCCTTCGTCGTGTAGTAGACGTACAGTTCGCCCGTCTCTTTGTAGTTCGGGTGGAAGGCGAGCCCGAGGAAGCCTTCTTCGTTCTCGGTGTCTTTGTAGGTCACGCGGTCGCTGATATCGAGGTAGACCTTCGACTCCTTCACGTCCGGCCGGTTGGGAAAGACGTGGATTACGCCGCGCTGCGTGGCGACGAACACGCGATTCGTGCCGTCGCCGGCGTGCGTGACCACGATCGGCCGCAGGGGCTGCACTTTGCCCTCGTCTGTGACGGGCGACCAGCCCCTCCATTTGAGGTCGGCGAAGGCCAGCACCGGCTTCAGCGGGAGTTCGCCGTCGACGGGGTTGGGTACTTCGCCGCTGGCGGGCAGTTCGCGGAGCTTGATGTTGCGGAAGGCGACCCGGTTGCCGTGGTCCTGCAGGCAGATGTGGCCGCGCTCGATCTTGCCGAACTGCGGGAGCTTCGCGAACTTGCTGTCGGCGACGCGCCGCTGCCACTCGGCGTTGCCCTTGTCGTAGAGGTAATAGCGGACGCCGTTCATGTACGTCGCGCACTGGCCCGGGGCGACCTTCACGTACAGGTGATTCCACTCGCCGGCGGGACGGGTCGCGTCTTCCTCGGCGCGGTAGAGCTGATACAGCCAGCCGGCCTTCTGCGGGTCGGCCCCACGGGCATTGTCGAGGATCTGAATCTCCGGACCCGTGTGCCAGGGTTTGTCGGCTTCTTCGGAGACGTGATACATGATGCCGCTGTTGCCGCCCGGCTCGATGCGGTACTCGATCGACAGCTCGAAGCTGCCGTACTCGCTCTCGGTGACGATGTCGCCCGCGCCCTGGCCAGCGCGGGTGAGCGCGCCGTCGATGACTTTCCAGCCGTCGCCGATCGTATCCTTCTGAAAGTTGCGCCAGCCGTCGGTGGTTTTGCCGTCGAACAAGAGCTTCCAGCCGGACTTCTGCTCGACGTCGCTGAGCGTATTCGCAGGGGCCGCAACCTCGGCATCGGCGGAGAACGTTGCTGCGCAGCACAGGGACAGCACGAAGGACGGCAGGACGATGAGACGGCGAAGGTGCATGGCAGGTGGTACTCTCGGATGTGTCTTCAGTAGACGAACGGCAAAGCCAGCGATCATCGTACAGCCGGTGCAGGCCCGCCGCAAAGAGCCTGCGGCGGGCATTGGTTGGATTCAATCTGAGTCGCGACCCGCCGCGAAAGCAGCGGCACTGACTGACCAGCTACGGTAAGATCAAAGTATGGCCAAGAGACCTTTCTCAGACGACGGCTCTTGCCGCGGTATCATCGCTGTACGGAGATTGTCGTCGCGTACTGCATGGCCGGCGGCGCTGATCATTCTCACCGCCACTGCGACTGCCGCTCCGTTGGCGGCGGCGGACGGGCTGGAGCGAGTCGTCTTCACCGCCGACTCTCGCGAGCGGCGCGAAGTCGAGGGCCGCGTGCTGGTCAAGGCGGCGGACGGCGGACTGCTGCTCGAAGACCGCTCGGGCGAGCTGTACACGATCGTTCCCGAACGGCTTCAAGCGCGAGAACCAGTCGGCCGCGACTTCGAGCCGCTCTCGAACGAAGAGCTCGGCCGACGTCTCCTCGACGAATTCGGCGCGGGCTTCGAAATCGTCACCACGCGCCATTACGTCATCTGCACCAGCGCCGGACGCACGTATGCGGAATGGTGCGGCGCGCTGTTCGAGCGGCTGATGCGGGCGTTCTACACGCATTGGCGCAGCCGGCCGCTGGAGCTTCACGAGCCATCGCGCCCACTGGTCGCCATCGTATTTGCCGACGCTGACGACTTCGCCGAGTATGCCACCCGCGACGCCGGCGCGGCAACGGCAATGAGTGGCGGCTATTACTCGATCCGCACCAATCGGATGGTGCTGTTCGATCTCACGGCGTCTGCCGGGCAGCCGCCGGCGCGGCCGGCGGCCGAGATCACGGCCAAGGTCGCCGCTTCACCGTTCAACGTCGCCACGGTTGTGCACGAGGCGACGCATCAGATCGCCTTCAACAGCGGGATGCACACGCGGTACGCGGACAACCCGCTGTGGCTGACTGAAGGCATGGCGATGTACTTCGAGACGCCGGACCTCTCGAACCAGAGCGGCTGGCGGACCGTGGGGCGAGTCAATCCGCGGCGCATGGCCGGCTTCCGCGATTACATCGCCCGCCGCAGGCAGCCCGAGGCGCTCGCGGCGCTCGTCCGCGACAGCGGCCGGTTCACCAACCGCGAGACGGCCGCCGACGCTTATGCAGAGGCGTGGGCGCTAACCTGGTTCCTGATCAAGACCCGCCGCCGCGAGTATGTCGAGTACCTGCACCGCATCTCGCAGAAGCCGCGGCTGGTCTGGGACGAGCCGGAGGAACGGCTGCAGGAGTTTATAGCCGCCTTCGGCGATCTGGAGAGCCTGGACCGCGCGTTCCTGAGCTATCTCGCGCGGCGGTGACGCCGGGGCGTCTGGTGCGAAG
Organism: Planctomycetota bacterium; assembly: GCA_019347905.1. Taxonomy (GTDB): domain Bacteria; phylum Planctomycetota; class Planctomycetia; order Planctomycetales; family Planctomycetaceae; genus JAHWKJ01. Next base: position 8,839 of record JAHWKJ010000089.1, on the reverse strand, counting down.
CGCGGCCGTAGGGACTCGTAGAGCAAGCGTCTCGCTTGCTGACGGAGTGCGCCGTTTCCGCCCAATCAGCAAGCGAGACGCTTGCTCTACGTTGAGCGATCAGCGCGGCAGTGAGTAGCGGGGCTCGTCGGCCTTCGACCCGCGGCCATTGTCGGCGGGGGGAGGCACAGGTCCGGCCGTGCTGCGGGGAAAGCGATGACGGTACAACAGTTTCTCCCACCAGCGGGCGCGCCGCAAGTGAGGATCGCGGGCCTCGACCTCGTGCGTTTTCCCGCGGCGGGTGCGGACGACCACGGTCTGGCCGCGGCTCTCGATCACAACCCAGAACTTGTCGACGACGTAGAGGTACTCCTCACCTTTCGGGGTCGCGTGAACGTCCGCCGCGCGGGGACCCGGATGGGTGCTCCTCTTGGGCTTGCGGTAGATGACAAGGTCACCGGGCTTGAAGGACTGTACGCGCACTTCCCTGTCTCCGCTGAGACGCCAGCCGGCCGGCGGCAGCCATCCTGGGCTTCGCGGACCGGAAAAGGAGGATCGGATCCATCACGGGCTTCTTACGATGATAGGTCATTCGTTCGAATCGGCAACGTCAGTCTTCACGCTTTTCTCCCGTTTAGCCGCGACTCGCCAGAGGAGCGCTCTGCACCGGACGGCGTTCCGGGCCAGCGCTCCTCTGGCGAGTCGCGGCTAAACGGCGGTTGCAACCGGTGGGCTGGCTATCGGTTTGTCGGACGGATCGTGAAGGCGTTATGATATAGTCGGCAGTTGATCGCCGAGTCGTGCATACGATTTTCGCGGTCAGCTTGTCCCTTGCCAGGTGAACCCACCGCCGCACTACCTGCCGTTATGCTCCGGGCGCTTACGCTTCCGGCTCGGGAATCTATGGGAGTGTTTCTTATGCGCGGTCTGCGACCGTTGGTGTTCGTTGGGATGATCGGCGTGAGCGCTTTGGCGCTCGCCGCGGATGGTCCGGGCGATGCCGGACTGCGCGTGTTCGAGACGAGGATTCGGCCGCTCTTCGCCAGGCATTGCACGGCCTGCCATGGCGAGAAGGAGCAGAACTCGGGGCTGCGGCTGGACACGTCTGAGGGGATCCTTGCCGGCGGCGATTCTGGCCCGGCCGTGGTGCCCGGCAAGCCGGGCGAAAGCCTGCTGTTGACGGCGGTCGGCTACGGCGCCGACGACCTGCAGATGCCACCGGACAAGAAGCTCTCCGACAAGGAGATCGCGGCCCTGCGGAAGTGGGTGGAGCTGGGAGCGGCGGTCCCCGGAGCGACGGCGGAGCGTGCCGTTCGTCGCGAGGCGCTGGACCTGGAGACGGAGCGGCAGTTCTGGTCGTTCCAGCCGATTCAGCGGCCGCCGCTGCCGGAGGTGCAAAACGCCGGCTGGTACCAGACGCCGCTCGACCGGTTCGTGCTGGAGAAGCTGGAAGCGGCCGGTTTGTCGCCCGCACCGCCGGCCGACAAGCGGACGCTGCTCCGGCGCGTCACCTACGATCTGACGGGGCTGCCGCCGGCGCCGAAAGACATCGAGGCGTTTCTTGCCGACGACTCACCCGACGCCTGGCAGCGGGTGGTCGACCGGCTGCTGGCTTCGCCGCGTTACGGCGAGCGATGGGGGCGGCACTGGCTCGACGTCGCCCGTTACGCCGACTCCAACGGTCTGGACGAGAACATCGCGCACGGCAACGCGTGGCGGTATCGCGACTACGTCGTGGCGGCGTTCAACGGCGATGAGCCGTTCGACCGCTTCGTGCTGGAACAGCTTGCCGGCGATCTGCTGCCGTCGGAAACATCCGGCGAGCCGCTCGAGACCGATCCCGCCCGTCACGAGCGGCTGATCGCCACCGGCTACCTCTCGCTGGGGCCCAAAGTGCTGGCGGAGGTCGACGAGACGAAGATGGAGATGGATATCGTCGACGAGCAGATCGACAGCGTGGGCCGCGCGTTTCTTGGTCTGACGCTGGGCTGCGCCCGCTGTCACGACCACAAGTTCGATCCACTACCGACCGACGACTACTACGCGCTGGCGGGCATCTTCAAGAGCACCCGCACGATGGAGCACTTTACGAAGATCGCCCGCTGGTGGGAGAATCCCATCCCGACGCCGGCCGATCTTGCGCGGAAGAGCGCGCACGAGCGGCAGGTCGCCGACGCCAAAGCGGCGATCGATGAGCGGGTGGCCCGCGCGACCGAGGAGCTGAAGGCGAGCCTCGAGAGCGGCGCCGCGCTGCCCAAAGATGTCGAAGCGCAGTTTCCGGAGAAGACGAAGGCGGAGCTGAAGCGGCTGCGGGACGAACTGGCGAAGCTGGAAAAATCGCCGCCCGAGTTGCCGACGGCCATGGGCGTGAGCGACCGCGACATCGTGAACGTGCAGGTCCACGTCCGCGGCAGCCATCTGACGTTGGGGGAGACGGTGCCGCGGCGGTTTCCGCTGGTGCTGGCCGGCCGCGATCAGCCGCCGCTGCCGGCCGATTCCAGCGGCCGGCTGGCACTGGCGCGGTGGCTGGTCTCTCCCGATCATCCGCTGGTTTCGCGGGTGATTGCCAACCGCATCTGGCGGTGGCACTTCAGCCGGGGCCTGGTCGCTACGACCGACAATTTCGGCCGGCTGGGCGAGCGGCCCACGCACCCGGAACTGCTGGACTGGCTGGCGGCGGAGATTGTGGGGAAGCGGACTCCCGGCGATGTGGATGAAGCGGGGTTGGAGAGTGAGGATGGAGGATCGAGGATGGAGGATGGAGGGATTCCACGATGGTCTCTCAAGCGTCTGCACCGCTCGATCCTGCTCTCGGCCGCGTATCGCATGTCGAGCGCGTACGATGCCCACGCGGCGGCCGCGGATCCCGAGAACCGGCTGCTGTGGCGGTTCCGGCTGCGGCGGCTGGAGGCCGAAGAGATCCGCGACGCGCTGCTGGCGGTTTCGGGACGGCTGGAGCAGACGATGGGCGGCTCGATGCTGAACGTCGCCAACCGCGAGTTCATCTTCAACCACACGTCGGAGGACAAAACCAGCTACGACTCGCGCCGCCGCTCGCTGTATCTGCCGGTCGTCCGCAATCACCTGTACGAAGTGTTTTCGCTGTTCGACTACAACGATGCGAGCGTCCCGAACGGCAACCGCGGCACGACAACCGTCGCGCCGCAGGCGCTGTTCCTGATGAACGGCGAGCCGGTGATGGAAGCGGCCGACGCCCTCTCGCGCACGCTGCTTTCCGATGGGGCACTGAGCGACGCCGAACGCGTGCAGGAGGTCTATGAGCAGGCCTATGGCCGGCCGGCGAGTGAGCGGGAAGTCGAGCGCGCCGTCGCGTTTCTCGGCAGCGAGGCCGGCGCGGAGCGCGAGCGCGCATGGTCGAACGTGTGCCAGGCGGTGCTGGCGTCGAACGAGTTTGTGTACATCCGATAAAGCGGCTTCGGTCGCAGGAGATCTTACCGATGAGTACCGCCGTTGCGTCGCCTCCCCCAGTCGCAGACGCCGACCTGCCGCTGCTGCCCGACGAGCAGCGGTTCCTGCTCACGAACGTGAGCTGGGAGTTCTACGAGCGGCTGCTCGAGGAACTGGGTGATCGGCATATTCGGGTCACATTCGACCGGGGGAATCTCGAACTCATGTCACCTTCCTATCGTCACGAGCGCGGTGGCAGTGTCCTGGGCTTCCTGGTGCAAGTTGCATTCGAAGAACTCGACATCCGCTTCATCAGCGGCGGTTCGACGACGTTCAAGCGAAAGCTGCTCAAGCGGGGCCTGGAAGGGGACGACTGCTTCTGGGTCGAGAATGTCGATCGCATTCTCGGCAAGGATGACATCGACCTCGACATCGACCCGCCGCCGGACATCTCCATTGAGATCGACATCACGCGCAGCTCGCTCGACCGGATGAGCATTTACGCGGCGCTGCGCGTGCCGCAGGTGTGGCGCTTTGACGGCGAAATGCTCGAAGTTCATTGCCTGCGCGACGACGGCAGCTACGAACTTTGCGATCGCAGCCCAACGTTCCCGTTCCTTCCGCTGGAGAAGGTCGCCGAATTTCTGATTCACAGCTTCGACGTCGACGACCTGACACTCCGCCGCGAGTTCCGCGCCTGGCTGCGCCACGAAGTGCTGCCCGCCGCCGGCACCGGTCCTGATTCCGAGTGAAAGCGAGCGCCCGATGCCGTCTCCGTTTCCCGGCATGAATCCGTTCCTCGACGATGTGATATGAACGCTGACCTTCTCTCCCGGCGTCAGATGCTCCGCGCCAGCGGCGTCGGCTTCGGCTGGCTGGCCGCCGCTTCGCTGCTGGCGGAACAGGCCACGGCCGACGTGCGGCCGGCGTCGGAAGACGCCGACCCGCTCGCGCCGCGGCAGCCGGATTTCCCCGCCCGCGCCAAGCGCGTGATCTTTCTATTCATGAAGGGCGGCCCCAGCCACGTCGACACCTTCGACTATAAGCCGAAGCTGCAGGCCGACGACGGCAAGCCGCTGCCGTTCGACAAGCCCCGCGTGCAGTTCGCCCCCACCGGCAACCTCTTGCGCTCGCCGTGGAAGTTCCGTCCGTACGGCGAGAGCGGCATCCTCGTCAGCGAATTGTTCCCGCACGTGGCGCAGCACGTCGATGACCTGTGCATCATGAACAGCGTGCACGGCACGAATGCGGCCCACGGCGGGGCGCTCCTCAAGCTGCACACGGGCAGCGACACGTTCGTGCGGCCCAGCATGGGCTCGTGGGTCACGTATGGACTGGGCACCGAAAACCGTAACCTGCCGGGCTTTCTGACGATTTGCCCGACCCTGGCCCACGGCGGCGTGAAGAACTGGGGCGCGGCATTTCTGCCGGCGCATTACCAGGGAACGCCCATGGGGGTGGCCAGCGCCCCCTCGTCGCAGGCCCGCGTGAAGTTCATCGCCAACGGCCGCCTCTCGCGCGATGAGCAGCGACGGCAGCTCGACCTCCTGGCGGCGATGAACCGCGACCACCTGGCGCAAACGGGGCCGCACCAGGCGCTGGAGGCGCGGCTGAACAGCTTCGAGCTGGCATTCCGCATGCAGATGGCCATGCCGGAGGCCGAAGATCTCAGCCGCGAGTCGGCCGCCACGCACAAGCTGTACGGCCTCGACGATCCCGTCACCGCAGATTTCGGGCGGCAGTGCCTGTTGGCGCGGCGGTTCGCCGAGCGCGGGGTCCGCTTCGTGCAGGTCACGCACAGCGACACCAACGTGCAATGGGACCAGCACAGCCAGCTCAAGGAAGGTCACGAGAAGAATTCGCGCGAGGTCGACAAGCCCATCGCCGGTCTGCTCGCCGACCTCAAGTCGCGGGGGCTGTTGGACGACACGCTGGTGCTGTGGGGCGGAGAGTTCGGCCGCACGCCGACTGCCCAAGGCAAGGACGGCCGCGACCACAACCCCTACGGCTTCACCATGTGGCTGGCCGGCGGCCGCTCGAAAGCGGGCATCCGCTACGGAGCGACCGACGATTACGGCTACTACGCCGCTGAGAACAAGATCCACATCCACGACCTGCACGCGACGCTGCTGGCGTTCCTCGGCCTCGACCACGAGCGTCTGACGTACCGCTACGCCGGCCGCGACTTCCGGCTGACCGACGTGCATGGGGACGTGGTGCGGGACATCATGACGTAGCAAAAACGTCGTCATCCCCGGCCGCCGCGACAGTTTCTTGCACTGGCGCCGCATTGGAACGCAGCGGCGCATTCAAACGAGGAAACCATGGCATCCGCGATTGCGACGACATCCCGAAAACCAACTGCAGCCGAAGTGATTCGGACGCAGGTGCTTATCGAGGACCGAGCCGCAGTTCCCGGCTGGGTGCAGGATCTTGACTCGTATCGGGCGTGGGTGAAGTCGGACGAGTTCCCGCAAAGCGGCGAATTCGCCTTCCTCGACGGCACCGTGTGGGTGGATCTGACGATGGAGCAGCTCTTCACGCACAATGGAGTCAGGATGGAATGCGGCGGCGTGCTGCGAAATGTGAATCTCGAACTCGACCGTGGCTACCTCTTTGTCGATGGCGCACTGCTCAGCCACCCGGACGCCAATCTTTCGACCGAGCCGGACGCGCTGTTCGTCCTCTATGAGAGCATCAAGAGCGGCCGAATCAAGCTGATCGAAGGCGCCGACGAGGGCTACGTCGAGCTGGAGGGCTCGGCCGACATGACGCTCGAAATCGTCAGCCCCACCAGCGCCCGTAAAGACATGGAGATGCTGCTGGACTTGTATTGGCGGGCGGGCGTCACCGAATACTGGCTCATCGATGCGCGACAGGAGCTCTCGTTCCGCATCTACAGGCGGGGCCGGAAGAAGTTCCAGGCCGTGAAGCCGCTGGATGGGTGGCTGCGCTCCGAAGTCTTCGGCCGCTCGTTCCAGGCCACCAGCGAGGGCGATGCGCTCGGGAATCCGCGGTTCCGCCTGCTCGTGCGGCAGGTGTCGTAACCGGAGTGATGCCGATGCGGGCTCTGTCGTTTGTTCTCTGCTGTGGTGCCGCGCTGGCCACAACTCTGCCAGCGCGCGGCAGCGACGACGATGCGGCTCTACGTGCGGAGGCGGAGCGGTTTTTCGAGCAGCGCATCCGGCCGCTGCTGTCGGAGCACTGCTTCGAGTGTCACGGGGCGAAGAAGCAGCAGGGCGGGCTGAGGCTGGACGGGGCGGAAGGGCTCGCAAAGGGTACAGATTCCGGTCCCGTCGTCGTGGCCGGCAAGCCCGACCAGAGCCGGCTGTTGGAAGTGCTGCGCTACGCGCCTGGCGACGTGCAGATGCCGCCGAAAGGGAAGCTGGCGGATGATGACGTCGCGGCGGTGGTGCGGTGGATCCAAATGGGAGCCGATTTTCCAGGCGCCGCGAAGAGGCAAGCGGGCGGCGGGGACGCAAGCGGCCCGGGGATGGCGGGAGGAGCGCAGGGACATTGGGCGTTTCAGCCGGTACAACGGCCTGTGCCGCCGGAGGTCGCGAACGTCTCGTTGCCGCTGGCGCCCATCGATCGCTTCATCGTCGCGAAGCTCGAAGCGAGCGAGCTAAAGCCCGCGTCGCCGGCCGATCGGCGGACGCTCATCCGGCGGCTGTCGTTCGACCTGACGGGACTGCCGCCGAGCTTTGAAGACGTCGAAGCGTTTGCCAGCGATCCTTCGCCGGACGCGTATGTGCGGCTCGTCGATCGGCTGCTCGCCTCGCCCGCGTACGGCGAGCGCTGGGCCCGCTACTGGCTCGATGTCGCTCGCTATGCCGACACCAAAGGTTACCTCTTCGAAGAAGACCGCAATTATGCGCAGGCATACACCTACCGCGACTGGGTCATCCGCGCGTTCAACGACGACCTGCCCTACGACCGCTTCATCCAATTGCAGCTTGCGGCCGACCGGCTGACCTCCGACGCCGACGCGCAACACCAGGCGGCGATGGGCTTCCTCACGCTCGGCCGACGTTTCCTCAACAACCGGCACGACATCATCGACGACCGGATCGACGTTGTGACCCGCGGACTCCTGGGCCTCACGGTCACCTGCGCCCGCTGCCACGACCACAAGTACGATCCCATCCCCACCGCCGACTACTACTCGCTGTACGGGGTGTTCGACTCCAGCGACGAACCGCGCGAAGGAGGGCATCCCCTGCGGCTCGTCGACGCGCCCAACCCGCGCGAGCCGCGCATCTTCCTGCGCGGCAGCCATCGCAATCGCGGCGAACAGGTGCCGCGGCAGTTTCTGGCGGTGCTGGCGGGGGACGAGCGGCGCCCGTTTACCGACGGCAGCGGCCGGCTGGAACTGGCGCGGGCCATTGCCGACCCCGCGAACCCGCTAACGGCGCGCGTGCTGGTGAACCGCGTATGGCGCTGGCATTTCGGCCGCGGCCTGGTCGAGACGCCCAGCGACTTCGGCCTGCGCAGCGACCCGCCGACGCATCCGGGGCTGCTCGATTGGCTGGCGGCGGAGTTTGTGGGAGTCGAGAGTCGAGGGTCGAGAGTCGAGAGCCAGCATTCATCGACCGTTGAACGTCGGCCCGGCTCTGACCCTCAACCCTCAACTCTCAACCCTCAACCCTTGCCTTGGTCGCTGAAGCGGCTGCACCGGGCAATCGTGCTCTCGGCCGTGTACCAGCAATCCAGCCTGCGGCCATCCTCCACCCTCCATCCTCCATCCTCACCCGCCACTCCTGGGGACGCGGATTCAGAACCCAACCTCGATTTCGAAAACCGCCTGCTCAGCCACTTCCCCCGTCGGCGGCTCGATTTCGAGGCCCAGCGCGACGCGCTGCTGGCGGCGGCCGGCCGTCTCGACCGCACGATGTACGGGCCGAGCGTGAAGATCGCCGAGCCGCCGTTTCCGCCGCGGCGCTCGGTGTATGCCTTCATCGACCGGCAGAACCTGCCGGGCGTCTTTCGCGCGTTCGACTTTGCCGCTCCCGACGTCCACAGTCCCGGCCGCTTTACGACGACCGTGCCGCAGCAGGCGCTGTTTCTGCTGAACAGCCCGTTCGCGATCGAGCAGGCGCACTTCCTGGCGAATCGGCCGGAGGTCCCCGCCGCACGATCGCCCGCGGAACAGGTGCAGGTCCTGTATCGCCTGGCCTACGGCCGGGAACCGGAGACTGAGGAACTGTCGCTGGCCATCGCCTTTCTTGAATCGACCAATGCGACCTCGCCGACATCCGGCGAAGCTCACCCAAACGCCCTCCCGCCCCTCGTCCAGCTTGCCCAGGTGCTGCTGGGGTCCAACGAGTTCGTGTACATCGACTGACAACCGCCTGCTCGTCAGAGTCAGCGATTCAAAGGGGATGCACTGATGCCGACCGAACTCGAACACCGCATTCTCGCCGAGCTCGAATCGCTGGTGTTGATCGATCCG
>JAHWKJ010000609.1 GCA_019347905.1 Planctomycetota bacterium | reverse complement strand
AAACGAGCGCCGCCCCCCCGCCGCGATATAAGTGGTGGTGAACTCGCGGACCCGCGTCTGCGAGAAGATCCCCTGCCGGGCGGTTTCGAGCACCTGCTCGCTGAGGTCGGTGGCGTAAATCAGGCACCGCGCGGCGAGGCCTTCTTCGTGCAGGAGCACCGCCAGCGAGTAGACTTCCTCCCCGGTGGAGCAACCGGCGTGCCAGATCCGGATGAAGGGCCGCTCGCGAAGCCGCCCAACCACCGTCTCCCGGAACGCCCGATAGAACTCCGGATTGCGGAACATCGTGGTGACGTGGACCGTCACCGCCCGCACGAAGCGCTCGGCACATTCCGGATCGCTCAGCAGCCGTTCCTCCAATTGAGGAACGGAATCCAGCCCTTCGGCGGCCACGCAATTGGCGATGCGCCGCGAAATCGAGGCGGGAGCATACTCGCGGAAGTCGGCGCCATACCGCTCGTGTACGCGTGCCAGCAGCCGGCGGACGTCGGCTTCGAGTGAGGCGGTTTCGGCGCGAAAGTCACTCATGGATTCCAGAGCATCGACTCACTAAGAGGGTGTCCGAAAATTCCAGGCACGGGGGCCGATGACCTGTACGACGGGTCTCCGAACCCGTCGAATCCCCGACAAACGCTGGGTGTAGGACGGCTTCGGAGAGCCGTCCTACGGATTTCCGGACACCCTCTAACGCGACAGCCACACCCGGACGAGCGAAAGCAACTGGTCGGAATCGACGGGCTTGGGAACGTAATCGGAAGCCCCGGCGTCGATGCATTTCTGCCGGTCATCCTGCATGGCCTTGGCCGTCAAAGCGACGATCGGCAGCGAGCGGAAGCGGGGCATCGATCGGATCGCCCGCATCGCCTCGTAGCCGTCCATCTCCGGCATCATGATGTCCATCAGGACGATGTCGACGTCGGGGTTCTGCTCCAGCACTTCCAGCCCCTGCCGGCCGTTCTCGGCGTAGACCACCCGCATGTGGTGCCGTTCCAGAAGACTGGTGAGCGCGAACACATTGCGCACGTCGTCATCCACGATCAGCACCTGTCGCCCGGCCAGCGCGTCGTCGGATTCGCGAATCTGCCGCAGCATCCGCTGCTTCGACTCCGGCAGGGAGGCTTCGACCCGGTGCAAAAACAGCGCCGTCTCGTCCAGCAGTCGCTCGGGGCTGCCGACGTCTTTGACGATCACCGATTCGGCAAGCTCCTCCAGCCGCTTTCTCTGAGCGGGCGTCAAGTCCCGGCCGGTATAAACGACGATCGGCAGCGAGCGCACCTCGGGCCGGCGGCGAATCTGCTCGATGAGATCCAGGCCGTCGATGTCCGGCAGCCGCAAATCGAGCACCATACAGTCGAAAGCGCCTTCGGCCAGTTGCTGGAGGGCTTCGCGTCCGGTGCCGACGGCGGTGATGTTCACGTCTCCGTTGCCGACCAGCGAGAGAATGCTTTCCCGCTGCTGGTCGTCGTCTTCGACGATCAACAGCGTCTTGACTTCGCGGTCGAGGAAGTCGCCGATCTTCGCAAAGGCCTGCTCCAGGTCGGCCTGCGAGGCGGGCCTCTGCAGAAAAGCGAACGCGCCGCGCCGCAGGCTGTCGCCGGCGTCGTCGTGCACGGAAATGATGTGCACGGGAATGTGACGCGTTCGCGGCGTGCGCTTCAGTCGGTCCAGCACCGTCCAGCCCTCCATGCCGGGCAACTGAATGTCGAGCATGATCGCGTCGGGCTTGTGCTTGCGGCAGAGCCTGAGACATTCTTCGCCGCGACCGGCCAGCAGCACTTTGAAGTGCCGCTGCCGGGCGATGTCCGTGAGGATGGCGGCAAAGCGGGCGTCGTCTTCGACGATCAACAGCACGCGGTCGCCTTCGTCCAGCTCGTTGCGGTCGTCGGCCGCTGTGGGGTAAGGCTGCGGATGGCGCGAGGCGGGCGCCGCCGGTTCGTCGTCGCGGGCGGAGGTCGCAGCATTTCCGCCCGGCGGTTCGGCGCGGCGGGCGGGCTCGGGCTCGGCTCGCTGCGCCCGTTCGGCGGGCCGGGCCGGGGCCCGAGACGTGTCTCGCGGTCTCCCGGCCGCCGGTGCGGAGCGCTCGCCGCGGGAGACGGCGGGCAGGCTGATCGCCGGGCCGAGCGGCTCACCGCCGGGTCCTTCGTGCGGCGGCCGATACCGCGCGGGCAGGTACAGCGTGAACGTGCTGCCCTTGCCGACTTCGCTCTGCACGCGGATCTCGCCGCCCAGAAACTGCGCGATCTCGCGGCTGATCGACAACCCCAGGCCTGTGCCTCCGTAGCGGCGGGTGCTGCTCATGTCGACCTGCTGGAAGGGTTCGAAGATCTTCTGCAGCATGTTGGCCGGGATGCCCACGCCGGTGTCGGAGACGGCAAACGCCACCACGGTTTCTGCGGCGTCGAGCGTGGGATGATCGAGCGTCCAGCCGGCCCGCGCCCGTTCCATGCGGAGCGCGACGCGGCCTGCTTCGGTGAACTTCATGGCGTTGGAAAGCAGGTTCTTCAGGACCTGCTGCAAGCGCTTTTCGTCGGTGTACAGCGCTTCGGGAAGCTCGGCGCCCGTTTCGATCGAAAGCTCCAGCCCCTTGCTGTCGGCCATCGGGCGGAAGCTGCGTTCGACAAAGGCCTCCACGTCGGAGAAGGCGAGCTCGGCGGCCTCGACCGAAACCGTCCCCGACTCGATCTTCGACATGTCGAGAATGTCGTTGATCAGCGCCAACAGGTCCGTGCCCGAAGAGTGCACGCTCTCCGCGTAGCCGAGCTGCTTGTCCGTCAGGTTGCCTTCGGGGTTGTCGGCGAGCATCTGCGTGAGGATCAGCAGGCTGTTGAGCGGCGTGCGGAGCTCGTGCGACATGTTCGCCAGAAACTGCGACTTGTAGCGCGAGGTGAGCGCAAGCTGCTCGGCCTTTTCGCGGAGGGCGATGCCGGCCAGCTCGATTTCGCGGTTCTTGTCCTCGACTTCGGCTTTCTGGCGGGCCAGGAGCTCGGCCTTTTCTTCCAGTTCTTCGTTCGTCTGCTGCAACTGCTCGCGCTGATTTTTGAGCAGCTCTTCCGAATCGCGGAGCGTGTGGGCCTGCCGCTCCAGACGCTCGTTCGACTCCCGCAGCTCTTCCTGCTGGCTCTGCAGCTCCTGCGCCAGCGACTGCGATTGCTTGAGCAGCTCCTCCGTGCGCATGGTGGCGGCGATCGTGTTGAGCACGATGCCGATGCTCTCGGCCAGTTGCTCCAGCAGCGTAAGGTGGATTTCCGTGAAGGGATTGAACGAGGCCAGCTCGATGACGGCCTTCACTTCGTCCTCGAACAGCACCGGCAGCACGACCGTGTTTCGCGGCGGCGCCTCGCCCAGTCCCGAACGGATGCGGATAAACTCCTCCGGCACGTCGGTGACCAGAATCCGCTGCCGCTCCAGCAGCGACTGGCCGATCAGGCCCTCCCCCGGCTCGACGCGGTTCGCCAGCCGCTTGCGATCCTTAAACGCGTACGAGCTGAGCAGCTTGAGGATCGGACCCTGGTCTTCTTCCGTGTACTGGTAGAAGACGCCGTGCTGCGCCGAGACGACCGGCGCCAGCTCGGAGAGGGCCAGCCGGGCAACGTCCTGGGTGTCTTTCTGCCCCTGCAACAGCCGGGTGAAGCGGGCCAGGTTCGTCTTCAGCCAGTCCTGCTCCTTGTTCACGCGGGTCGTTTCCCGCAGGTTGCGGATCATTTCGTTGATGTTGTCCTTGAGCGCCGCCACCTCGCCGCTGGCCTCGACTTTAATCGACCGCGTGAGATCGCCTTCC
>JAHWKJ010000608.1 GCA_019347905.1 Planctomycetota bacterium | reverse complement strand
CGGCGGCGAGGCCTCTCCCGTGTCGTCGATGAGATCCGTCCCCTCGGCACTTGCTATTGGCGGGCCGTGGCAAATACTAGATGGCTGGCGTGAGTCCACACCCGGTGGACAGGCTCTACTATAACATGGTCCACGTCCATTCGGAGCGCGCTCATGATCAGACATTCGACAGGCATGTGCACCCGCCGCGGCTTCCTCGGTTCCGCGGCGGCGTTGGCCGGCGCGGCGATGCTTCGGCCGGCCCATGGACGAGCATCAGAGCGCCGAGACCGCTACGACGCATTGCGGACCGAGAAGTATCTCGGCGAGGTTCGCGTCGAGACGGCCGTGGAAGACAGCGAAGTCTTCACGGAAGGTCCGGCAGTCGACGGCGAAGGCATCGTCTACTTCACGAACGTGCCCGTCTCGAAGATTCTGCGGTGGGATCCGGCGCAGAAGCGGCTGAGCGTCTTCCGCGAGAACTCAAACAAGACCAATGGACTGCTGTTCGATCCGCAGGGCCAACTGCTGGCCTGCGAAGGCGAGGCCGGTCGAGTGACGCGGACGGATATGACGACCGGTCGCATCGAGGTCGTCGCCGACAAGTACAACGGGCATCCCTTCGCCGCCCCCAACGACTTGGCGCTCGACGGCAGGGGCCGCATCTACTTCACCAGCCGTCCCGGCACGAACGATCCGGCCAAAGGGAATCCCAATGCCGTCTATCGCGTCGATCCCGACGGCGAGGTCACACAGCTTTTGAAGTGGCCCGACGTGCACATGCCTAACGGCATCGTCACCTCGCCCGATGACCGCACGCTATACCTCATCGAGGCGCATCCGGAAGCCGAGCACGACCGGAACATCCTGGCATTCGATCTGGCGGCGGACGGTTCGTTGTCGAACCGCCGCGTGCTGATCGATTTCTACCCCGGCCGTTCGGGAGACGGCATGTGCATCGACCGCGAAGGCAACCTGTACGTGGCGGCCGGCCTGCACAAGCTGCGGAACACCAGCGAGACGCTCGACACGCGGCCGGGCGTGCACGTCGTCTCGCCTGCTGGAAAGCTGCTGGCCTTTCGCGAGACGCCCGAAGACACCGTCACCAACTGCACGTTCGGCGGCGACGATCTGCGGACGTTATACGTCACCTGCGGCCGCTTCCTGGTGAGCCTGCGGACGGAGATCCCCGGCAAGGCGGCCTATAAGGCCGGGGCCTGAGACATCGTTTAGCTGCGACTCGCCAGAGGAGCGCTCCGCATCAAACGTCCGCGCGGCGAGAGCGCTCCTCTGGCGAGTCGCGGCTAAACAGCCCGGCGTTCACACCCACTGCGTTCCGCCGTCCTGGGCTTTGGGTTTGATGCCGCTGCGGAGCATGGTGACTTCCATCGGCGTCAGGCGGCCGTAGAGTTCCACACCAATCCGCCACTGCCCGTCGTCCAGCGGGAAGACGCGGCGGACGACGCCGCGGATCTCCTTCTGGAACCGCTGAATGTCGTTTTTGACCGCGACGCGGATCTGCTCGTTCTCGGGCAGCTTCTCGGCCAGCGAGAGGCCCACGCCGCCGGTCGAAACATCCAGCAGCACGGCGGGCAGGCCCCGCCGCATCATGTCCGCCTCGCGATACACGATGGCCCCGCCGGAGGCGTCGCTGCGGGGCATCACGCGGCGCTCGGAAGGCTTATCGACATCATCGGTCATGGCTGCGACTCCTTTCCAGCTTTCAGCCGTCCGCTATCAGCCTTCAGCAGTTTTCAGCGGTACGGTCTGCAAAAGCTGAAGGCTGATAGCTGAAAGCTGACAGCTCGTTCACAACACAAACCGGCTCAGATCCTCGTCCTTCATCACCGGCCCCAGTTGCTTGCGCACGTAATCGCCATCGACGACGAGCTGCTTCTGCTTCGAGTCGGGAGCTTCGAAGCTGATGTCTTCCAGCATCCGCTCCAGAATCGTGTACAACCGCCGGGCGCCGATGTTCTGCGTCGACTGGTTGACCGAATGTGCGATGTCCGCCAGCGCCTCGATGCCGTCGCGGGTGAATTCCAGCGTCACGCCGTCGGCCGACAGGAGCGCCTGGTACTGCTTCGTCAGCGAGCTCGTCGGTTCGGTGAGGATACGGACGAAATCGTCGCGCGTCAGGTCGTGCAGCTCGACGCGAATGGGGAAACGGCCCTGCAGTTCCGGCATCAGGTCCGAGGGCTTCGAGCGGTGAAATGCGCCGGCGGCAATGAACAGGATGTGGTCCGTTTTCACCTGGCCGTAGCGGGTCTGCACACTGGTGCCCTCGACGATCGGCAGCAAATCGCGCTGGACGCCCTGCCGGCTCACGTCGGCGCTGCGGCCGCTCTCTTCGGGGCCGCAGATCTTGTCGAGCTCGTCGATGAAGATCATGCCGTGGTTTTCGGCCAGCCGCATGGCTTCTTCGTAGATGGCGTCCTTGTCCATCATGGCCTCAACTTCCTGGTCCATCAGGATATCGCGGGCGTCTTTGACGGACACTTGCCGCTGGCGGCTCTGCTTCGGAACCAGCCGCTCGAACATGTTCTGCAGGTCGAGGTCCATCTGTTCCATGCCCATGTTGGAAAAAACCTGCACGGGCATCGTGCGCTGTTCGATCGACAGCTCGACCTTGCGCTCTTCAAGCTCGCCCGCCTGCAGCTTCTGGCGGAACTTCTCGCGGGTGCGTTCGTGGCGGCCGGAGTGCTCTTCGCGTTCTTCATCGGTCAGGCCGCTCAGTTCGGGGGCGGGGACGAGCAGATCGAGCAGCCGATCCTCCACCGCCTGCCGGGCTTTATCTTCAACTTCGGCCCGCTTCTTCGTTTTCACCAGAGTGGCGGCCGCCTCGACGAGGTCGCGAATCATGCTTTCGACGTCGCGGCCGTAGTAGCCCACTTCGGTGTATTTCGTCGCCTCGATCTTGATGAACGGCGCGCCCGTCAGACCCGCGAGCCGGCGCGTGATCTCGGTCTTACCCACGCCGGTCGGGCCGATCATGATGATGTTCTTGGGCGTGACTTCCAGGCGGATCTCGTCCGGCAACTGGTTCCAGCGCCAGCGGTTCCGCAGCGCGATCGCGACGGAGCGCTTGGCGTCGTCCTGGCCGACGATGTGCTTGTCGAGTTCGGCGACGATCTGCCGCGGCGTCATTTCCCGCACGGAAGCTCCTCCACCACGATCGAGTCGTTCGTGTAGACGTCGATCTCCGCGGCGATTTTCAGCGCCTCGGCCACGATTTCGCGAGCCGGCAGCGACGAGTGCCGCACGAGCGCCCGCGCGGCCGAGGCGGCGTAAGGCCCACCCGAGCCGATGCCGATGATCCCGTCCGTCGGCTGCACGACGTCGCCCTGGCCCGTGATGAGCAGCGTCAGGTCGGCGTTGACGACGACCATCATGGCTTCGAGGCGGCGGAGCATGCGGTCGGTGCGCCAGTCGCGGGCGAGTTCCGTCGCGGCCCGCGTGATGTTGCCGGGGTAATCCTTCGCCTTGGCCTCGAACCGCTCCAGGAGGGCGAAGGCGTCGGCGGTCGAGCCGGCAAAGCCCACCAGCACCTTGCCGTCGAGCATCCAGCGGATCTTCTTCGTATCCGACTTGAGGATCTTGTCGCCGTAGGTGACCTGTCCGTCGCCACCCAGCGCCACGGCACCGGCGTGCCTGACCGTGAGGATGGTCGTCGAGCGTGCCCGCGGGCCGCTCCGGGCACGGGACGTTTCGCCGGCGTATGGAATGGTCGTCACAGCGAGAATTCTCCAACCGGTCCAAGCGGCCCGCCCCGCGCGCTCAACGGTAGCAAGCGGTTATC
>JAHWKJ010000607.1 GCA_019347905.1 Planctomycetota bacterium | reverse complement strand
GGTGAAGCCGGCCGATTACGACCCCCAGCGCTACGAATTGCTGTTGAGGAACTTCGAGGCGGGCGACCATCGCGTGCCCTGGAACCCGATCCTGATGCCCAACCGCAAGACCGACACGAACAACAACTTCGCCGTTTCGACGGACTACCTCGGGGCTAACTACGAGTATCCGGCAGGCCGCTACGACGAGCGCGAGCGGATCTTCAAAGAACACCTCTCGTACCAGCAGGGCCTGACGTGGACGCTGGCCAACAGCCCGCGCGTGCCCGAAACCGTGCGGCGGCACTTCCAGGCGTGGAAGCCGGCCAAAGATGAGTTCACCGACCACGCCCATTGGCCGCACCAGCTTTACGTGCGCGAGGCGCGGCGGATGGTTTCCGACTACGTGATGTCGCAGCACGACTGTCAGGGCCGGCGGACGGCAGACGACCCCGTGGGGCTGGCCGCGTACACGATGGATTCGCACAACGTCCGCCGCTACGTGGATGCCGAGGGCCACGTCCGCAACGAGGGCGATGTGCAGGTGGGCGGCTTTTCGCCGTACCCCATTTCGTACCGCTCGATCCGTCCGAAGAAGAGCGAATGTGAAAACCTGCTGGTGCCGGTGTGCCTGTCGGCCTCGCACATCGCATATGGATCGATCCGCATGGAGCCAGTGTTCATGGTGCTGGGGCAATCGGCGGCGACGGCGGCGTGTCATGCGATCGACGAGTCCGCCGCCGTGCAGGACATCGACTTCGAGAAGCTGCGCGGACGCCTGCTGGCGGACGCACAGATCCTCGAATGGACGGGGCCGAAGCGAAAGCCGCCCATCGATCCCGCGACGCTCAAAGGCATCGTGGTGGACGATGCCGACGCGAAGCTGACCGGCGGCTGGCAGTCGAGCCGCTCGATCGACGGTTTCGTGGGCGAGCACTACCTGCACGATGGCGACGCCCGCAAGGGCGAACTCACCGCCGTCTTCCGCCCGAAACTGCCGCGAGCCGGCCGCTATGAGGTGCGGATCGCCTACACGCCCAATCCGAACCGGGCCACCAACGCCTCCGTTACCGTCGAAAGCGCCGAAGGTTCGAAACGGCTGCTGGTCAACCAGCAGCGCAAACCGGGCGACGGCGCCTTTCATTCCCTCGGCGTGTTCCGCTTCGATGCGGGTGACAAAGGGGCGGTGACGGTGACGAATGCTGGAAGTGACGGTCACGTCATCGTCGATGCGGTGCAGTTGCTGCCGCAGGAGTAGCGGGGCAATGAATCAGGCCGCAGAGTACCCACCGTCCACGGGCAGGACCGCCCCGGTGATGAAAGCCGCCGCCGGCGAGCAGAGAAAGAGCGCAGCGCCGGCGACGTCTTCCGGGCGGCCCCAGCGGCCCAGCGGCGTGCGCTCCAGGATGCGGCGGCTGCGCTCGGGGTCGTCGAACAGCGGCCGCGTCAGCGGGGTTTCGATCCAGCCCGGTGCGATGGCGTTCACGCGAATGCCATCGGCCGCCCACGCGATGGCCAGCGACTTCGTGAGCTGCATGATGCCGCCCTTGCTCGCGCTATAAGCCGGCACGTGTCCGCTGCCGAACGTGCTGAGCATCGACGCCAGATTCAGCACGCAGCCGCGCGACTGTGCCAGCAGCGGACGGCAGGCGGCGCACATCCGCATCGTCCCCGTCAGATTCACCTCGACCACACGGGCGAACTTCTCAGGCTCGTGCTCCAATCCGCCGCGGAGAATCGTGCCCGCGCAGTTCACCAGCACATCGAGCCGCTCCAGCCGCAAGACGACTTCCGCGATCTCCGCAGGCTGTGTGACGTCGAGACAGGCGGTTTCGATCGCACGGCCGGCGGAGTCGAAGTGCTGGACTTCCTCGTCGGAGTGGCCGGTGGCGAGGACTCGCGCGCCGTCGTCGGCCAAGGCAATCGCTATGGCGCGTCCGATCCCGCTCGTCCCGCCGGTGACCAGCGCCTGTCTGGCTCGCGGAGCGCTCACGTGGTCTCGCACTCAAAGCAGCGAGCCGTTCGACCTGGTCGAACGGCCCACGCAGATGGCTGGCATGGAATCGAGGGAAAGCCCTCGCCGCGAGGCGGCGGGACTACTCCTCCTTGCTGGCGGGCAGCTTGCCTTCTTCCAGCAGATCGCCGAACGTCTTGTCCTTGATGGCGCTCTTCTCTGGCTCGACCTTTTTCAGGGCGGCCTCGATGTTCTCGGTCTTCTTCTCGTTCTTCTCGACGACCTTCATGAGGGCGTCGCCGTAGTTGTTGCGCTTCTTGGGATCCGGCTTGTCGGCGGCGGCGTCCTTCGCCTCGTGGCAGACGAAGCAGGTGATCTTTTCGTTCTTTTCGGCGAGCTTTTCGACGACCTTTGGGTACTGCTTCTGGAACTGGGTCCGGTACTGGGGTCGGGCCTGGGCCTCGTCGATGCCGGAGACCAGGATTGCCCCGGCGAGGACCGCACAACCGGCCACCGCCATCCGAAGCTTCCACACCTTCATGAATGAACCTCCCATTCGTTGAAACCTGCTGACGGCGCAGCCCGCCGGATCGCTACAGCCCCCGGACGTGCCGCGTTTGTCACAACCTGCGGACTCCAAAGTCGCGGAACCGTCGAGCACAATACCAGTCCATTAGAGTGGCGCCCCGGACGCATGTCAACGCACCGATCAATGCTCACGGCCGCGCAAAAAAACCGGCCGCCAAAGTCATTGACGACTGTTGATGCGACGGCCATAATACACGCGACTTCTGGCACAGCCTGTCGCTCGTCTGTTCCGGACGAGATTCGATTTCGTTTCACGGGTGTCGATTCAGTCGCCCGGTCATATCTCCAAGTTGTTCCAATCGGTTCGCCGGCGCTCCAGGGCCGTGCCCGGTGAACGGGAGCCGTTCAAACCCACACTCACAGCCAGGCTTGCAGCTTCCTGTCGGTCCGGAAGTTGCCTCGTCGCGCCTCAGGAAGCCGGCGCGGCTGGATCCCGTTCCGGGAAGTTTTCACCGCCTGCGCGGCAATCCCGCGCGGCGGCCTTCACGAAGGGAATGGAAGTTGTCGGACCGCATCACTGGACCCGATGCGGCCGGCCCCGACGGTCGGCCCCATCCACAACACGAAGGCCAGACTCAGAAGATGATCAGCAGCAATCTCGCCGAACATCCGGCACAGTCCACATCCGGCATCTCCGCACGGCGGAAGCCGCGGCGACCGCCCGCGTTTCCCCACCTCCCCAACCAGCTCGAAAAGGAGCTGGTGCAGGTCTTCAAGCTGCTCTCGGATGAGACGCGGCTGCGGGTACTGTTCTACCTCGCCCGCGAGGGAGAGTTGCACGTCACGGCACTGTGCGAGAAACTCGGGCAGAGCCAGCCCGCCGTCAGTCACCACCTCGCCCTTCTGCGGGTGGCGGGCCTGATCGAAGCCCGCCGCGACGGGAAGCACAACTACTACTCGGTGCGGCAGACGCACTTCCACCGCATCATGGAAGAGCTGTTCAAGAACATCAGCGATCCCGGCGCCGCCGAGATCCGCTTCGAGGACTTCGTGCTCACCCACGAAGGCGACGAGTGAGACGCCGGCTCGCGACAGCACATCCCTCGCTTGAATCGAATTTGGAGGGACCATCGGCCGTCCGGTGGTCCCTTTTTTTCTGCGCCGGCCTCTGATAGGAAGGTCTCCATGCAACCCACCGCAAAACTCGCGCTGGCTGACGGCACCGTCTTCGCCGGGGCGGGTTGCGGGGCCGAAGGCGAGGTCTACGGCGAGGGCGTCTTGAACCCCAGCATGACGGGCTACCCGGAGCTCCGCAGGG
>JAHWKJ010000606.1 GCA_019347905.1 Planctomycetota bacterium | reverse complement strand
GGGATGCGCTCCGCGAGCAGGTGCGTGTTCAGGGCACCGCCGGACCTCTCGGGGACGCCGAATCCGACGCCTACTGGCAGACCCGCCAGCGCGACAGCCGCATCGGGGCCTGGGCCTCGCTCCAGTCGGAGCCGCTCGACAGCCGCGAGACCCTCGAACGCCGCTTCGCCGAATTCCAGCACCAGTTCGCCGACGTGGACGTGCCCCGCCCGCCGCACTGGCACGGCTATCAACTGGTGCCCGAGCGGATCGAATTCTGGGAAAGCCGGCCGGCCCGGCTGCACGAAAGGCTCGTCTACACCAGCACGGACAAAGGATGGAGGATGGAGCGACTCTTCCCTTGAATCCGGACCTATATGGCGGTGTGCGTCTGGACATGTCAGGGGTTCCCCGAGCGGGGCCGGGCAAAAAATTTTCAGAAAATACCCTTTTCACATGTCCGCTTTTCGGGTCCGATTTCGATTATCAACTCTGGGAGTTTGTGGAAGCCGCGGGGGGGTGGCATGATGTCCGCCTTCCGCGGTCGTCCGGAGTACCACGTCCCGGCCGCAGCCAGAGTGGTGGGAGAGACCTCGGCATGACCGCCGAACACCAGTTCGATACCGTCATCCCCAGCGACACCCGGGCCGGCCTGGAGGTCCAGGAACGGATCCTCGACGTGCTTCAATTGCTGGAGTACTCGGCCCGCGACTTGTTCGCCGTGCGCCTCGCTGTGGAGGAGGCGCTCGTCAATGCGATCAAGCACGGGAACGGCATGGACCCCGACAAACAGGTGAAGATCGCCTGCCGCGCCGACGCCTGCCGCGTGCGGATCGAGATCGAAGACGAAGGCGACGGATTCCATCCCGAAGTCGTTCCTGATCCCACGTTCGACGGCAACATCAACCGCCCGGGCGGCCGCGGCGTGATGCTGATCCGCTCGTTCATGAGCTCGCTGTCGTGGAACGACCGCGGCAACCGCCTGGTGATGGAACGGCTGCGCGAGGCCTGAGGAACGGGGTCAGACCCTTTGCGGACGTGAGTTACTCCACGATCTGAATCGCTCGTCCGCAAAGGGGTCTGACCCCGTTCGCGCACCGCCCGCCTGTCAGCCGCCGCCGGGTTTCCACAGCACGTCGCCCGGCCCCTCGGCATTGGCTGCGCGGGCCAGCACGAACAAGAGGTCCGACAGCCGGTTGAGATAGATCGGCACCTGCGGGTTGATCGGCTCGCGGCCGGCCAGCTCCAGGACGCCGATCTCCACGCGGCGGCAGACGGTGCGGGCCTGGTGCAGATGCGCCGCCGCCGCCGTGCCCCCGGGGAGTACGAAACTGGTGAGCGGGGTCAGCTTCTCGTTGACCTCGTCGATCCAGCACTCCACGGCTGTCACCTGCGCAGCCGTCATCCGCAGCTGCTGGTGCGCGGCGGGGTCGGGTGACTCCGGCACGCACAGGTCGGCCCCGAGATCGAACAGGTCGTTCTGCACGCGGCGCAGGCGATCGGCGAAGTCGCGGGGCAGTTCCGCCGCGATCGCGACGCCCAGCACCGCATTCAACTCGTCCACGCCGCCGTAAGCCGCAATGCGGGGATGCGTCTTGGCCACGCGCGAGCCGTCGCCCAGCGTCGTCTCGCCGGCGTCCCCGCTGCGCGTGTAGATGCGGCTGAGGTAGACCACGGCAAAGGTTCGTAGTGGCCGGCTTCAGCCGGCCGACGATCACGAGTCAGCCGGTTCGGCCACGTCCGCCTGCGGCGTCGCATTGGGCTGCTTCGCGTTCGGCGAATGGATCTTCTGGAACTCCGGCAGGTCCTTCAGCGCCGCGAAGTCGGCTTCGGACTTGATCCGCTCAAAGTCGCGGAAGCCCTTGTTCACGGCCGCCTGCAGGTCGTCGAGCGCCTGCTTTCGGTACTGGGCGAGTTTCTTGTCGCGCTCGGGGGCGTCCATGGTTTTCTGCAGGGCCCCGTAGGCCCGGCTGTAGACGCGGGCCGCACCATAGGCGAATGCCCCCTGGTCGTAACGGTCCTTTTCAGCCTTCTTGCGGGCGTCCTCGATGTGTTTGAGGGCCTCGTCGACCTTGTCTCGCCGGGCCAGTAAGATCGCGAGGCCGCTGTTGGCCTTGCCGCTGTAAGGGTCGAGCTGGCTGGCCTTGCGGAAGTCCTTCTCGGCCTGGTCGAGCTTGTCGAGCTTGAGGAACGCCTCGGCCCGGCCGGCGTAGGCGTCGGGCAGATCGGGGTCGAGCTTGATGGCCGCGTCGTAGCGTTCGACGGCTTCGCCCCATTTCTGCTGCTGCTCGAAGTGGCGGGCCTGGTACAGCATCTGGTAGCCCGGCGAACGGCTGCGCATGTTCCGCAGGGCGTTCATGGCGTACTGCTGCTTCTGGGCATTGTTCGAGTCGCGGGCCTTCACCAGCACGGCGCGGGATTCGGGCGTGGCGATCTGCGAAAGGGAGTTCGACAAATACATCCAGGCCCGCGAGTTGCTCGACTTGTCGAAGGCCTCGATCAACAGCCGTTCGGCCTCGTCGCTGGCGTCGGCAGAAAGCCCCTGGCTCGCCGTCGAGATCAGCGAACTGTCGTCCGACAACAGCGCCTGACCGGCCAGTTGCCGGAACACCGGCGCGCGGAGCTGCATCAAGGCCTGCAGGGCTGCCCGCTTGTCGCTGCCGGACAGGCTGGGGTACATGTCGACCAGGATTTCGGCAGTCGTCTCGTCGCCGATGCGTGCCAACAGCCCGATCACGCTCGAGCGTCCCGACCCGACCTGTCGCAGGTGCTTCAGCAGCAGCGGCATCGCCCGCGGGTCCTTCGTGCGATGCAGCAGCGACTGAATCTCTGAGGTCGGCGGCTGCTTCTCCAGATGCTCGAGTGCGTAGGCCATGGCCAGCTCTTCACTTTCCGGATCCGTGCGGCCTGCGAGCGTGGCAAATGCCGCCGCCTCCAATTCGGGCCGGCCCGACTGCAGGGCCTCTTTGAGCAGCGGGAACAGCTCCGGATGCCCCACCGTCACGAGGGCTTTGAGCGCCTCGACATTGATGCCGGAATCCGGATCCTTGACGAACCGGTAGATCGTTTCGGACCACATCGGCCGCGGATGCCGCGCCAGTACCTGCACGATCGACCGCTTGCGCTCCGCGTCGGCCTCCCGCAAGACGTCCATCAGCGCCTCGTGCGCGGCAGCGAACCGCGACGCCGCCAGGCTCTCCTGGGCCGCCTGGCTCGTCTCGATTTTGGCCCCGCGCCGCGCAAGCTCCTTGAGCGTCATGGGCCGAGGACGCACGGGACCGCCGGCGGCGTGGGTCTTGAGCGTCTCGATCGCTCGCGGGTGGCTGAAGTGCCTGAGCGCGTGGATCGCTGCCTGCGCCAGCGGTTGTTCATTACCGTTGGCGTGCGCCACGAGGATGGGCAGATGTTCGTCGGACAGCCGGCCGCCGCCGCCTTCCAGCGCCGCCGCCCGGATCAGCGGATGCCCCTGCCGGATCTCATCCAGCAGCTCTTCCCGCGGCAGCGTCTCGAAGGCCGACTTCATCGCGGCGCTGGCGGCTTCGAGCAGCGTCTTGTGGACCCGCGATGGTCCATCGCCCGATGAGCGGCTCGAGGCGTTCCGCTCCGGCAGCGCGGCCAGGTGCAGCTCGCGAATGCTGGCGGAGATGGTGGGGAACTGCTGGTTCTGCACTTCGGCCATCCCCGCCTGCAACACCGACTGATAGAGCCAGCTCCAGACGTTGGAATCCACCGGCGGAGCCTTTTCGTCCCAGGTGATGACGGCGCGGGCGACCTTCTCTGCGGCCAGCTCGTCGAAGCCGTGCACG
>JAHWKJ010000605.1 GCA_019347905.1 Planctomycetota bacterium | reverse complement strand
CGCAGCGTTTAGCGGGTTATCCGTGCCATCCGTGTGATCCGTGGTTCATGGTGCGCATTCCGGGTTAAACCGGGGGTTGAGGGGATGCGAACGCGCACCGTCGAACACTTGCTCAACCCTCAACCCTCAACCAGCGCGTCTCGCAGCAGATCGTACAGCGATTCGAGCGATTGCGGAATGACTTTCGTCTGCGCCAGGACGGGCATGAAGTTCGTGTCGCCGTTCCAGCGGGGCACAATATGCCAGTGGAGATGTCCCGGTAGCCCCGCACCGGCGATATGGCCGAGATTGAGGCCGACGTTGAATCCGTCCGCCCGCAACACCCGCCGGAGCACCTCCACCATTCGTCGGACTTGCCTGAGGCCATCCAGCAGTTCGTCGTCGCCGAGGTCGGCCAGCTCCGCCTTGTGCGCGCGCGGCGCCACGAGCAGGTGCCCATTGTTATACGGATAGCGATTGAGCACCACCAGCGAATGGTCGCTGCGGCTGACGAGGTAGTTCGCCGCATCGCGATCGTCATCGCGGTATCGGCAGAGGAAACAGCCTTGATCCGTCGACTCGCGCTTCTCGGCCGACTGCTCCGCGTCGCCGGCAATATAATCGAGCCGCCAGGGCGCCCAGAGTTGTTCGTAGGTCATGGGAGGGTTGAGGGTTGAGGGTTGAGGGTTGAGGGTTGAGGGTTGAGGGTTGAGGGTTGAGGTGAAGAAGTGCAAGCGACGGCTTTCCGTCCCTCAACCCTCAACTCTCAACCCTTTCACTCGTCTCCATCGCGGGTGCTCAGCCGCCGCAGGATGTCGGGCGCGACGTCGTTCGCGTAGAACTTCACCGAACCGTCGGCGTGCAGGAACGTCGCGCCGGTGCCGGCCGCGTTGCCGAAGCCGGACAGGTCGCGATTGAGGCCGCGGCCGATGATGCGCAGGTTTCCCGGTTCGGCCCAGGGGCGGAAGTTGCGCTCGTGGCCGATCTCGCCCACGATCAGCGTCTGCGACAGCCCGTCGGTCACGTCGCCTTTGGACACCGCCGAGTTGCGGTCGAAGATGCCGAGGTTGGCAAAGCCCGTCTCCGCCTCACCCGGCCCGCCCAGGCCGGCGAAGTGCGCGGCGCCGTACTTTCGAGGACCCAGCACGACGGATCGCTGCTGGACGCCACCGGCGAAGAACGCCGCGACTTCGCCTCGCAGTGGCTCGTAGTTCTCGTCGGCATTCCACGGCAGCCGGAAATCGACCTGCCGATGCCGCGCTTCCTCGCCGAGATACGGTAACAGTGCAGTCGTCCAGGCGTGCAGCGGCAGGTCGTCGCCGTCGGCATCGACGCCGACGATTTCACCCGCCGGAAAGCGGTTGTGCTGCCCGTGATACTGCGAGAGCGCCAGCCCGAGCTGTTCCAGATGTTGACGGGTCAGATCGCGGCCGGTCGAGGCGCGCCACTGGCGGCCCAGCTTGACGAACACCAGCGGCCCCAGGAGCACGCCGGCCGTGCCGAGAGACATCCCCACCAGGGCGGCGGCCATTCCGCTGCTGCGGCCTCGGGAGCGGCGGATTTCTCCCGCGGCCGTCATGCCCAGCGCGAGCGCCAGAAAGCCGGCAGCCATCGCGGGAAATTTCAGGTAGAAGTCCGGCAAGAGCGCGAGCGCCGCCAGCGGCAGCGACGCCACCCCCAACAGCAGGCTGAGCTTTGCACCGTGGGAGGTTCGGCGGACCGACGCATCCGCCCGGGTGGCCGGGGCTAAGGCCGCTTCGTCGACAGTCGCTGCCGGTGCGGTCTCGTCAGAAGAATGCAGCGCGGCGGTGCGCGGCAGGCCCATGACGGACCACAGTCCGCGCAGCTCCTGCGGCGGCCCGTCGTGAGCGGCCCCGTCCGCAGGGTTGTCCCTTGCTGGCGCTTCGGACTGCTGGGTTTCGGTCGCCGGCTCATCGTCCGTGACGAAAGCAGCAGGAGACGGTCCGCCGCCCATCACGCTCCACAGGCCGCGCGGCCGCTGGTGGTCGTCGCCCGACATATCCCAACTGTCCCGCCGCCCGCAGGCAAATGCAATGGCCGCGGGAAGCGCCGCAGCGTTCTTGCGGTCTGTAACGGGAGTGACGCATTGCCGCCGAAAGAATGAAGCGTTCGCGAATTCGTGCCGCAGGCCCGCTTCCGAATGCTCGACCGGCCGCCGTAGAATGGCTGTAGCCGAAGGAGCCGCCGCCCGGCTCCCCCGGTTTGTTTCTGCCTGCCCTTGACGCGAGCGCGATCGCTGGCCCTCGCGATGGGACGATCTCGATGGATCGACGAACGAGTCGGCAATTTCCTCGTGAGGCTTTGCCCGATATAGCCCGACGCGCAAGCAAGGGAGTCGGCTTTCCGGCAGCCTTGCTTGCGAGTCGGGCTATGGTATTCCGCGTCACGTTTTGGTTGTTCGCCGCCGTCGCGTGCGGACCGATCTTCGCTGCCGATGCGTCTGTCGCAGCGGCGAAAAAGCTGCCGCAGGGCTTCATCGAGCGGGTGCACCGCGACGAGAGCGGCGAGCACCGCTACCTTGTGTTCGTTCCCGCGCGGTATTCCGCGAAGACCGACTGGCCGGTGATTCTGTACCTGCATGGCGCCTCGGAGCGCGGCACCGACGAGCGCCGTCACCTGCGGGTCGGGCTGGGGCCGTTCGTGAAAGAGCAGGCGCGCACATTTCCGTTCCTGGTGGTGTTCCCACAGTCGGAAGACGTGGGCGGACGGGCGCGGGCCGGCTGGGACGCCGACTCCGCCGACGGCCGCCGCGCGCTGGCCATCCTCGATGCAGTCGAGCGCGAGTACCGCGTCGATCCGCGGCGGCGGATCATCACCGGCTGGTCGATGGGTGGCTATGGGGCGTGGAGCCTCGCGGCGGCGCATCCGGATCGCTTCGCCGCCGTCGTCACGATTTCGGGCGGCGGCGACCCTGCGCTGGCGGAGCGGCTGAAGGCTGTGCCGGTGTGGGCGTTTCACGGGGAAGATGACGCCGCGGTACCGCCGTCGGAATCGCGGGCGCTGATCGACGCGGTGAAGGAGGCCGGCGGGCGCGGGCGCTTCACGCTGGTGCCAAGGAACGATCACGAGGCCTGGAAGCACGTCTACGGTGTGCCGTCGCTGTACGACTGGCTGCGGCGACCGGCCACGCCTTTTCCCGCGGAAGCGCCGTTTCTCGCCGCACCGGTTATCCAGCCGGACGAGCCTTTCGTGCCCGCCGTCGAGGTGTCTGGCGCGCTGGCCGTGCGTCTGGGCAGCGAGGCGCTGAAGGCGCTGGCGTCGACGGCCCACGAGCTGGTCGAGCCGGAGATGCTCACCGGCAGCATTCCCGACATCTACGATACGACGGTCACGTCAGGCCGGCCCTTCAACGTGTGCTTCACCTGCATTCGTTACGGCGGCCGGCTCGTGCGGACCGACGCCCGCTGCCAGACAAAGCGCGGCTGCCTGAACGTCGTGGTCGGCCTCAGGGACATGCGGCTGACAATCGGCCGCACCTACGTTACCGGCAAGGGCCGCTCGGCGGTGGCCGGCCCGATGTCGATTGTCATCGGCTCGCAGCGGCCGGTGTGGCTGGGCATGGACCTGAAGCCGTACGTCAAAGACGGCCGGGTGCGGCTGAAGCACGTCGCGACGCAGTTCCGCGTGCCGCCCGACGACTTCTACGTAACGCCACCGGCCGGCGTCTCGACGCGCGGCTGGTTCATGACGCGCAAGCGCGTTTCCAGCGGCCTCGTCGAAGGCCTCTACGACAGCCGCGACCGCATCGAACGCGAAGTTTCGACGGTGGTGCCTACGTTTGTCGC
>JAHWKJ010000088.1 GCA_019347905.1 Planctomycetota bacterium | reverse complement strand
AATCGGGCCGCCGGTGCAAGGCCCCCATGCTGCCGCGAGATACGCTCATCGTCGCCGTAGCGGGCGGCGATTTCGGCGCTCGCCAGATGGGCCATCTGCGGCGTCATCCGCACCACGGCCCGCTGGAACTGCGGGATGAATTCGCCGGCGAGGATGTATTCCAGCACCGGCAGCGTCAGTTCGGAATGCCTGTACGTCATCTCGCCGAAGGCGGAGACGAGCCGCCGCTCCAGCGGAACTTTCTGCTGGATGGCCGCCCCCAGCCGGTGGAACTTGTCGTAGTCTGCGGCCGAGCCGTGCCGCTCGAACACGCCGCCGATCTCTTCCCACATGTCGAGAATGGGCGGGACGAGCGCCTCGGCGTTGCGGTCGCGGCCCTCGCGCATGTAGGCGACGAGGGCGAAGATTTCGGCTTCGAGATGATTGGTGAAGGCGATGGCGTTCATGCCGCGGGCGATCGTCACGCCGCCGGTGTATGCGGCCGCGTCGGCCGCGTTCTGCATCCGCAGCTTGTCGTCTGCGTGCCGCGCGACGTTGCGGATCATCGTCAGCAGGATCGTAAACACGAAGATCGCGAAGACGGTGACGATGCTGATCGTCCCTCGCTCGTCGCGGTGCACTCGGCGCGCCGCGAAGAGGCAAGCATGGCCGATTGACTTGAGAGAGGCGGAGCGGCACGGTGGGCGCGCTGCGGGCGCGGTACTCGAAGCGCGGCTCTCGACTCTCGACTCAATACGCATACGGCTGCACCGATTTGAGCCCTTCGTTGGTGATCGTCACGGCGGCGGGAATAAGCGTCGTGTAGACCGGCTCGGAGTAGCCCTCGGAGTGCTCCTCGATGCGCTCGCGCATCCGTGGTGGGAGGTGCCGCGCTCCAGCGAGGTAACCGGCCAGAAACCGCCCTGGCCCCGGCAACAGCGCGAAGCGGTGCGCGACGTGGACGGTGACGGCGTCCTGCCAGCCGACCTCATTCGGCAGCCACGGCTTGTTGGGGTGCGTGCGGGGATTGTATGTGGGTGAGGCGTAGGTCTCTCGCCCACCCGGCCGCTGGACGTCGCGCCATTCGATGAACACAAACGTGTTGACGTCGCTGTAGGCGAGCTTGTTGTCGATCCGCTGTCCAGTGCGGGCGTTCTGCTCCGAGCTGGGAACCATACCGCGATACAGCACTTTCGCCGCGCCGGCGGCCACAAGCGCATCGCGGCCTACCGCGCCGGGACTGATGCCCAGGTCGCGCGACGGCGAGACGGCCGCGCACGCCAGCACCGCCGCGTGACGGATCCGCCGGAACTTCTCGCTGGCCGGCGACGGGTAGACGACGATCGTCCCGTCGCCGGTCTCTTCGTGGCTGACGATGGCGATCACGTTCTCGTGCTCCGGCTCGCCCATTTCCGCCGGCAGCCAGACAGAAGCCGCCCGCGCCGCGGCGAATGCCGAATAGTGCACGACGACCATGCCCACCATCAACTGGCTGACCTGCACGATGAACATGACCACGATGATGAACAGCGGCATGGTGAGCACGAACGCGAGGCTCTGCACGCCGCCCTGCTGCGAGCGATGCAATTCCAACAGCCGCCGCCACGCCGGTCGCGCCCCGCTCACCCGCACGAGCAGCACCAGCACCGCCAGCGCCGCGGCGAGCGCCACGAGGCAGGGCAGGCACGTTTTGAAGATGGCAGGGGCCATGAGGTCAAGGGTCGAGGGTCAAGGGACGAGGGCCAGAGTCGGCGTCGGGGAGGGACAAGCCGGTCCCATTGTGGCTCGCGGCGATGACCTCTGGCCCTCGACTCTCGACCCTCGACCCTCGACCCGAAAACCAGCGGTACTCGGCGTTCGCCAGCACAACACACACCGCGACCAGAGCCGACGGTGCCAAGTATAGTGTGCGCTTGAGCGGCTCGCGTTCTTTCTCCGTCAGCGGGATCCAGCGGCGGGCGCGGAGCACCAGCCTCGCGTGCTCAATCGTTTTCGAGGCGATGCGGGCGGCGCCGATCCGCCAGATGAGTACGGCGACCGCGGCGATGCTGCCGATGACGAACGTCCACAGCATCGCTTCCACACCGCGCTCCAAGCCCAGAAACGCGCCCATCATCGCCAGCAGCTTCACGTCGCCTCCACCGACGGCAAACAGCACGAAGCACACCAGCATCAGGCCGCCCAGGACAGCGAAGCCTACAATCGCATCTTCCAGGCCCTCTATGCCGCGTTCATACGTGTTCGCCGCCAGGCCCGCGACAATTCCCGGATACGTGGTCCAGTTGGGGATTCGCTGCCGCCTGAGATCCACCACAGCCGCCACGGCCACAAAACCAATTGCGAGTGCATGGGGCAGCGTGAGCACGAGCGCCGCCGCTCACTGGTTGGTGGTGCGCTCGGTTTCGGTTTCCAGGTCGTCGAGGCCCTTGTTGAAGTATTCGTAGATCCGCGGCCAGCCGTACTTGATGATCACGATCAGGATCGGCAGCGCGATCGCGCCGATGATCAGAATCGTCTCGAGGCTGACGGCCCCGCGCTCGTCGCTGTGGACGCGCCGGAGCAGTTTGCGGAAGGCTCGGAACATGGCAGGGCTCTTCTGGTCGAAGCAGAGTCTCTCGACCTTCTACGCTACAGGAACGGCCAGGAGACGAAGACGGCAATCATATCGTACGCCGCCCGGATGATGCGCATGCCCGTGGGGACGACGAACGCCGCCAGCGGGAAGACGATGCCCAGCACCAGCACGTAATCCAGCGTGGCGGCCCCACGCCGGCGGTTTCTTCGGACTCGCCCGCGGCGTCCCACGACACTCCGCATCTTCAGTCTCCAGGCTGACCGACCCGCTGGTTTCATCGTACAAGTGCCGCCGGCAATCTTCCAGAGCGCACGTCCGGCTCAACGGGGTCAGACCCCTTTGCGGTCGTGCCGTCTCCCCACGATCTGCACCGCTCGTCCGCAAAGGGGTCTGACCCCTTCGTCCCTTGCTTGCGCGTCGGGCTACTGAGATCGCGGCCGCGAACTCAGCGGCGCAGGTTGCGGGCCGCGACGGGGGCGAAGCCGATCGCCAGCCCGGCGACGAGCCCGCCGGCATGGGCGCCGTTAGCGATGTTCATGGGCGCGACCAGGCCGACCACGAACCAGATCATGAGAATCGCGATCGTCGAAGGCGGCACGAACAGCCCCAGCGACGGCTGAAAGCGGCTCTTCATCCATGCATAGCCGAACAGCCCGTACAGCACGCCGGACATACCGCCAAAGGCCGGCGACACCAGCGCATACTGCGTGAGATTGGATACGAACGCAAACACGAGCACGAACGCCAGCATCCTCAGGCTGCCGCGACGCGATTCGACCAGCGTGCCGAAAAAGTGCGTCATCAGCATGCCGAAGGCGAAGTGCAGCAAGTCGAGGTGCAGAAAGATCGGCGTGATGAGCCTCCAGATCTGGCCGCTCTGGACTTCCGGCAGCCCCGGCTGCCAGCGGTGGTAGCCGCCTTCGGTGCGGAATTCGGTGATGGTGAAGCTGCGGAAGACTTCATTGCGGTCCTTCCCGAACCGTGTACCCACGGTCGCGATCGTGGTGATCACGAGCAGAATCAGCGTGACGGGACAGCGGCTGGAAGCCATCGGCCGCGACCACGTCTGGCGGACGTCGACGACGTCGTGTCGGTCGCGGCGGAGCTGCTTCTCCCGGCGGACCTTTTCCCGCCGCAGGCCCGCGGCCGCTTCGGCCGCCTCGGCATACATGTCCGCATCGGGCTGCTCGCGGTACCGCGCCAGCTCCTCGCGGGCCGGGTCGACGTCGTCTTCTTCGTAGATCCAGACGGCCCACTCGCCGTTGTCCGCCTCGACGTTCGACTTGATGCCGCGCGCCAGCAGGTAATCGCCGAAGCGGCGGGCCTCATGTTCTGCGGGGAGCGTGCCGATCTGACGCATTGTCTCGTCTTGGTCGGTCCCGATGGCTGGGTGAAGCCGGCGAACTCTCGAGCGACGTGCCCCGGTCCCTTGGTGCTACGTTGCGTCAACCTCGGGCAGCACGCCCGATTCGACGGCGATGCGGAGTTCCTGGGGCAGCGCGTCCCACGTCGCAACATACATCGATTCGAGCGGCACCTTGACGTGCAGGCCCTGACCCAGAAACAGCGGCATGTCCGGCAGCTTGTCACCCACAGCGATGGGTTCGATGTGCGCGACGAGATCAATCACGGCCACAATCCGCCCCAGGTGATGGCGCACGACAATGCGATTGGCGCGGGTGGCGTAGGTCTGACGCGAGCTGCGGCGGACGATGGCCGTGGAAGCGGCCTCCAGAGTCGCAGTCGCGGCACTCGACGATTCGCCGCCGGCGTCGCGCCGTCTCCCCTCGATGGCGAGAACGTCTGCCTCCACTGGTCCGGAACGCTGTTCGACCAGCGCGATCATCCCCGGCGAGAGGATGCCGGCGTTGAGCGCGTCCTTGATGCGGATCGACCAGCTCTGATGAAAGTCGTGGAACAATCCCGCCGGCACGCGGGTCCAGTCGTGAAGCGGCATCGCTCGTCCTCCGCGAGTTTTCAGGCGAGCAGGTCCGGAACTATGCGGGCCGGCTCTACGCCCGTCAGCCGCTGGTCGAGGCCCTGGTACTTGTACGAGAAGCGTTCGTGGTCGAAGCCCAACAGGTGCAGCACGGTCGCGTGGAAGTCGCGGATGTGCACGGGGTCTTTCACGATGTTGTAGGAGAAGTCGTCGGTCTCGCCGTGGATCGTGCCGCCGCGCGAACCGCCGCCGGCCATCCACATCGTGAAGCAGCGGGGGTGATGGTCGCGGCCGTAGTTCTTCTTCGACAGTCCGCCCTGCGAGTAGATCGTGCGGCCGAACTCACCGCCCCAGATGATCAGCGTCTGGTCCAGGAGGCCCCTTTGCCTGAGGTCGTTCAACAGGCCCCACGAGGCCTGATCGACGTCGCGGCACTGGTCCGGCAGACGGCCGGCGACGTTGCCGTGCGTGTCCCAGTTGTTGTGATAAATCTGCACGAACCGCACGCCCTGCTCGACGAGCCGCCGCGCGAGCAGCACCGTGTTGGCGAACGTGCCGGGCGTCTTCGCGGCTTCGCCATACATTTTGAAGGTGTGCTCGGATTCGCTGGCGAGGTCCGTGACCTGCGGCACGCTGGATTGCATGCGGAAGGCGAGCTCGTACTGCTGGATGCGGGTCTCCGTTTCGGGATCGCCCAGCCGCTCGTGGGCGAGTCGGTTCAGACTGCTCAGGCCGTCGAGTGTGCGGCGGCGGATTTCGCTGGGCACGCCGGGCGGATTGTTGATGTACAGGATGGGATCGCCGCTGGTGCGGAAGCTGACGCCCGCGTGCGCTCCGGGCAGATAACCGCTCGACCACAGCCGGGCCGAGATCGCCTGCACCTGCTCGGTGTTGGTGGGTTTGGCGACCAGCACGACGAAGGTGGGCAGGTTCTCGTTCAGTGAGCCAAGACCATACGAAGCCCACGACCCCAGGCAGGGACGGCCGGTGACCTGGTTGCCCGTCTGCATGTACGTGATGGCCGGCTCGTGGTTGATGGCCTCTGTATGCATGCTGCGGATGAAGCACATCTGGTCGACCATCTTCGCCGTCTGCGGCAACAGCTCGCTGACCCACATGCCGCTTTCGCCGTGGCGGGCGAACTTGAACATGGAGGGGGCGATGGGGAAGCGGGCCTGACCGCTGGTCATGGTCGTCAGCCGCTGGCCCATGCGGACGCTGTCGGGCAGGTCCTTGTCATACCACTCGTTCATCACGGGCTTGTAGTCGTACAGGTCCATCTGCGGCGGCCCGCCCACCATGTGCAGGTAGATCACGTGCTTCGCCTTTGGAGCGAAGTGTGGGCCGAGCGCGGCACCTTCGTGGCTTTCCGCTGCCTGAGCCACGGTTGGGGTAACAGCTTCGCGGCCCAGCAGCGAGGCCAGTGCGGCCCAGCCGACGGCGTGCGAGCCTCGGGCGAAAAAGTGCCGGCGGGTGATGTTCTGAACGTGTTCGCGAAGCGGATGCATGGACGGATCCCGGCGGAAGGCGGTCGTGCAGCTTTTGGGGCGGGGAGCGTCCTCTATGATGACAACTCCCGCGGCGGGATGCGAGAGAATCGCCGCACGAGAGACGCGCGCGGCACGAGCCGGATTGCCCCTGGCGGCGGCAATTCGGCTCGGTACCTCCGGCCCTTTCGACCTTTTCGATGTTCGGCCTTTTCGACCCCTCCCACTTCTACCGCCAGCGGAGATGGAACGGTCCCGCGTCGATGCGTCCGCCATCGTAGTAGCCGCGGCCGTAGTAGCCGCGGCCGTAGGAGCCGCGGCCGTAGGAGCGGCCATCGTAGTACCGGCCGTCGCGGTCGTAATAGCCGCGGTCGTAGTACCGCCGGTCGAAGTCCGGACGGGACGCGCGGCGGCGGTCATCGTCGTAGCCGTACCGCGGATAGCCGCGGTAGTAGGGGTCGTAATAGCCGCCGTAGCGGCGGTCGCGGTCGTAGCGCTGCCGCCAGTAGGGGCTGTAGTCGTCGTCGTACCACCGCCAGTAGTTGGTCCAGTAGTCGGCGTTGTCTTCCAGGACGTCCTCGAGATCGTCGGCCTGGGCCGGCTGCGGCAGCAGGGTCATACCCATCGTCAGCGCTGCCGCCAGCCCGGCCGTGCGCAGAATGCGAAACATGTCGGTTCTCCCTGGTTGGAGTTGATGATTCCGTGACGAGCCTGTTGGGCTCAAGGACTGTTTCGTAGCGTGGGTTTGAACCCACGCGGGAGCGATTACCCAGTGAATGAAGCGGCTCGCGTGGATTGAAATCCACGCTACGGGCTTCCGGGGCCGGGCGTGTCAGTTCCGCTCGACTTCTATGTCAACATCGGGGGCTTCTTCTTCAACCGGTTCGGCGGCCCCGCGAGCCGGCCGGTCCGCCGCATTGCCGCGGCGGCCGCCGTCGATCTGCGCCCGCAGGTCGCGCACCTCGCGGAGCAGTTGCAGCACCAGCCGCTCCAGCCGCTCGTTCTGCTCGGCAATCCGCCGGTGCTGTTCGAGCATCATCGCGTGCTCGGGAATGTCGCCGAAGTAGTCGCCCGCACCGGCGAGGCCTTCAGGCGCGAACGTCTGCGGTTCCTGCTCCGCGGTGTCGCGGTCGCCGAGCCGCGCCGTGAGCCTGCGTTCGCGGTCCCCGCGACGCAAGACGATCTCGACCTCATCGCCCGGCTTACGGCTCTCGATCATCTCCGAGAGCTGTTGCGGCGCCTCGACGGCCTTGCCGTCCAGCGAGAGGATCACGTCGCCGCTGCGCAGTCCCGCACGCGCCGCCGGGCCGGCGGGATAGACGCGGGAAACGCGGACGCCTTCTTCCTTCTGCTCGCCCGTTTGCTCGCTGCCGGGCTGGATGAGGACGCCCAGCCAGGCCTGGTCCGCCTGCGGGGCAGCACCCTCGTCGCCGCGGAAGCCGGTCGTGCGATCCGCCGGCAAGCGATCGAGATCGACTTTCAGTTCAATCCGCTGCTCGTCCCTCCACAGCTCCAGCGTGGCCGGTTTGGAAGGCTCGGCACCGCTGAGCAATTCGACGAACTGCTCCGTCGACTTCACATCCTGCCCGTTGATCCGCAGGACATAGTCGCCGGGCTGGATGCCCGCGCGGTGCGCCGCGCTGTCGCGTTCCACAGCCCGGACCAGCACGCCCGACGTGGGACTGGGGCTGATCAGCACGCCCAGCCGCGGCGGCGTGCGGTCAGCTTCATCGGCCCGCTCGCGCGGTGCGGCCGCCTCGCCGCGCTCGGTATCGGCATCATCGTTGTCGGCTGCCGGGGGCGATACCGGCTGATCCTGCCGTTCCTGGGCCAGCAGCGCGCCGCCGAAGGCCACGCCGGCGAGCAGGGCCGCCGACAGGCTGAGGCCGCCCAGGGGAAGCCGCGGGTTCGAGCGGCGCCTCGTTCGTCTGGAGAGAGTGAGCATCGGATTCGTCCTTTCGTCGTCTGGGAAGCTGGCTGTCCGTGTCGGGATGACCGATCGACGCGCGTGCAACGTGCATACCGCGCGGCCGCCGTCCGCACGTTTAGCCGCGACTCGCCAGAGGAGCGCTCTGTGGCCGACTCACATAGAGCGCTCCTCTGGCGAGTCGCGGCTAAACCACGCGAGCTCCGCGATTCGAGCAAGCGAGACGCTTGCTCTACGTGGCTGGTGCCGACGCAACCAAGCTGGCCGCTGAGCCGGCAACGCCCGCCCGCTTCTTGAACAAGATTCGCGCCCCAACTACACTGACCGCATTACCTTCAGGATCCGCAGGCGCAGTCCGTGGGGCCGGCCGTGCGATGGAATGCCCGTCACCCTCTCGGGAGCGCCTTGCCGATAACGACTCTGCGAAAGCCCCATTCCACGAGTCCCGAGAGCGAACAGCGCCGGGAAAGGCTCGATCGGGATCCCCATGGGCGTCATGCGATTCCTGATCCATCCGGCCGAACTGCTCGAAGACTGGCCGGAAGTCTACCGGGCCTACATCAGCGGCTACGACGGTCGCGTCTTCCCCACGCGGGTCGAGGTCAGCGGAAACCTGATGGCCTGCCGGCGGCACGCGGCCGATAGCGGCAAGCTGCACGTCACGGTGCCCGTTGCAGACTGCGGGCGGACCGTCGTCAGCACCACCTCACTGCCGGAACGCGACGAGCCGTTCGTCCTCGCCGTCGAACTGGCACGCGGGAAAATCTCGCAGGTGCGGGAGCAGCTTTCGGTGTGGCAGATGGCGGGGATGTCGGTGCCCAACGACTTCTATCCCTTGCACAGCGAGGCCCATCGGCTGTTCACGCAGGCGGCTTCCAGCCAGGAGCGGCCGGAAGAAGCCAGCCGCATCGCGTTTCAAGCGTTGTCGCTGGCCTGCCGCGCGGCGAACCTGCTCGCCCGCACCTACGTCGATCAGCGGCTGGCGGTGCGGCGGAGGCGTTCGCCCCGGCTGCCCGCCTCGCTGGGCTGCAATCTCGGCCCGCTCGTTCCCGACGAAGCCGCGACCGCGCAGTTCACCGGCGCCTTCAACGCCGCCATCGTGCCCATCGAGTGGCGGCTGATCGAGCCGGACGAAGGCGACTACCACTGGGACCTCAACGATCAGCAGGTGGACTGGTGCCTCGAACGTCACCTGCTGATGATCGGTGGTCCGCTGCTGGACCTCTCGCCGCAGGGCCTGCCGGGCTGGCTGTGGACGTGGGAGCACGACTTCCTCAACATGCAGAGCTTCGTCTGCGACTTCGTGGAGACGGCCATCGGCCGCTACGTGGGCAAGATCCGGCATTGGGAAGTTTCGGCCCGCGTGAATACCGGCGGCTGCCTGGCCCTCAGCGAAGAGAACCGGCTGACGCTCGTCGCCCGCACGCTGGAGGCGGCCCGGCAGATCGACGACGAACTGCAGCTCATGATCCGCGTCGACCAGCCCTGGGGCGACTACCAGGCCCGCGGCCAACACCGCCTGTCGCCCCTGCAGTTCGTCGATGCCCTGTCGCGCTCGGGCGTGGGCCTCTCGGCGGTGAACCTGGAGATCGGCGTCGGCTACCGCCCGCGAGGCACGGGCCGGCGCGACATCCTCGATTTCTCGCGGCTGATCGACCTGTGGAGCTGCTTAGGCATCCCGCTGCACGTCACGCTGGGCTTCCCCTCCAGCAGCGAGCACGACCCAGCCTGCCACGAGGACCTGGAAGTCGACGCCGTCGACACCAGCGACGAATGGACCGAAGAGTCCCAGGCCGAGTGGGTGGACCTGTACGTGCCGATGCTGATGTCGAAGCAGATCGTAGTGGGCATCCACTGGACCCACTTCACCGACGCCGCCCCGCACCACTTCCCCAACGCCGGCCTGTTCCGCCCCGACGGCACGCCCAAGCCGGCCCTGTCCCGCCTGACCGGCTACCAGCGCGAATACTGGCGCAGCGGTAGCGAAGGGTGAAGCGGCCACCGCCGCCAACAGGCGGTGCCATTGCGCGATCTCTTCACAGGTGCGAGTGGTGAAGATCCTGGCAGCGGATGACACTTGTCGCCGAACGCTAAAGTTCGGCCAACCTTCGCTGCCCCTCAACTACCCAGCCGCAGAGTATACACCGGCACGCCCTCCGCTGTGAGGGCAGACAACTCGAAACCCCCGAACCAATGGTGGTGATTCTCCCGCAACCGCCTAAGAGCCGCATTGTGGAGCTTGTGCAGTAATTCTCCAGCGGTGAACGCCTCGCCCGCGTCGCTGGCCAACTCGACCCCGCACTCATTTTCGTCCCGGCCGGGGCCTCTGAAACGTACCGCACGATGCGTGCGGCACACCCAGAACGATGGCATCCGGCTGCCAGCACTCGTCGGGCTGGATGTCTGGGGCGTATTCATGCACATCGACATGGTAGCGCCGGACCGCCTCGACGAACGCTGCCGCGACTCGTAGACGTCTCGACCGCCGAAGTCCCAGAGGGTGTCGGCTAGGACGAGGTCAGCAGTTGGCTCGCCCATTCGCTGTGCCCTCCGTCGCCGAACGTCAAAGGTAACGCGGCGGCGGGCCATTTGGAACACGCGCGGAGTCGCCGAGTACCTTACCAATAGTTTAACGGTTCGCCGACAATGTAGCCGCTCGCGTTCACCGAATTATTACACGGTCGTTTCGGTCTCCATTTCGCTTGGCACACTGTCGGCTTCCAATTCAGTAGCCGTTGAACCGGGAATATCCGAATCGATTGGCGCGGTTTCGGATTTGGCAACGCTCGGCCATGCAAAGCTGGCGAGGAACAATGCAACGCTGACGGCGAGCGATGACCAAGCGAGCCATGCTTGGTGCGGTTCGAGGGACCATGCCAATCGATAATTGCTTTGTCGGATCGCGATGGCAATGGGCGGCAGGATCATCAATACCGCACTGCTGACTGCGTTGCCGCCGGCCACCCGCCCCCAAGTAAATGATTGATGCGAGAATCGGCGCAGGTAGAAGATTTCAACGGCGCAGGAAACGCCGAAGGCGACGATGCACCAAAGCGGCCCGATCGTGTACAGCGCAGGATCACCAATTGGGATCAGCAGTATGCCGGCAATTGTGCTCAGGAAGTTCGCACGCAGCGAGAGGACCAATGGACGACGTTTGATTCCAGCGGCAGTGAGGAATGGACGTTCGAGGAACGCCGCGAGCAAGCTGGCGGGAAACGCATAGACGAGCGTGATTGAAACAATCCCGGGCCAGAAGTACACGTAAGGCGAAAGGCTGTTGGCATGTGCAACACGGCAAACGCAGAGTGTGATGGCGAACGCACTCAGTGCGATCAACGAATGTCTGGCAATCATGAGACTGGCCTCGGTTGTGGCCGTGTAAGTTGATTTCGCTAGCGCAGGCTATCTCGGTCAACCTTTGGCCGGCCGCAAGATATCACGGACAACGACGCTGTCGCCCAAGCGACGTAAGTCGAGTACCTTCAGTCACTTTTCCCGGTCTTCTGTTTTGTTGACGCGACTGGATAGCTTGCGCCGACGCGCAGGCTATCCCGGAACTTCAACGTTGCGCGTTCGTCAAACTGGGAAGAGTTAGGGGGCTGCGCACGCGACGACCGCATGGCTTCTCGAATCTCTGCCAGCGCATCTTCGCGGCCCAATCCCTGGGTCTCGCCGTTCTCGTAGGCGCGGTCGCGACGTCGCAGTTCGGGCAGCCACGCAGCGGACCACTCATCCGCGGAGACATCCTCTCCCGGAGGACCGAAGCTGCGCACAAGGCGATCGACAAGAGCTTCACGCTCGCCGAGTGACAAATGCAGCGCCGCGTCTGCGATCTCGGAGACAGTTCTCATGGTGACACTGCTGATCCACACGCAATGAAATGTCCACATCCATGATATCAGGACGCGCCGTGGCAGCCAGAGATGCTTCCCGGCGGGGGCGGCTCATCCGCGCGGTCTTCCGCGCAGTTGTCGCCGGGCGTTACACTTCGCTGCGAAGAGACCGCCTGAAGGCGGTCACTACGAGCCACGGAGCCGCCTGTGTCGACTGCGATCGCTGCCGATCTTGAAGACCGCATCGAGGCCGAGACGCAGGCCGTCGGCCGGCACGTGTGGGAACATCTGGAGCGCCGCAGCCCCTCGATCTTCGAGCGCCGCTGGTGGGACGACCGCATCCTCTCGTGGGCCATGTCTGACGAGGCGGTCAAGGTGCAGATGTTTCGCTTCGTCGATGTGCTGCCCATGCTGCACTCGCACGCTCAGGTCGCTCGGCATTTGCAGGAGTATTTCGAAGATGTCCGCCGCGACCTGCCCTGGGCCGTGCGGATCGGACTCGATGTCTCGCAGCCGAATTCGATCATCGGGCGGTTGGTGGCGATCAACGCCCGCTCGAACGCGCGGCGGATGGCGCGGCGCTTCATTGCCGGCTCGAACGTCGAAGAGGTGATGCAGACGGTCGGCAAGCTGCGGAAACAGGGGTTCGCCTTCACGCTGGACCTGCTGGGCGAGGCGGTCATCAGCGAGACAGAGGCCGATGCGTACCAGCGGCAGTACCTCGACCTCATCACGGGCCTCGCCCCGCACGTCAACGCGTGGCCCGAGACCGAGCTGATCGACTGCGACCAGTTCGGTCCCATCCCGCGGGTCAACGTCTCGCTGAAGCTCTCGGCACTTTACAGCCGCTTCAAGCCCGTCGACCCCGCGGGCACGGCGGAAGGCGTGAAGCGGCGGCTGCGAAAACTGCTGCGGGCCGCCCGCAGGCACGACGCCTACGTCCACGTCGACATGGAGCACTACGCCTACAAAGACCTCACGCTCGACATCTTTAAGCAGGTGCTGTTGGAAGAAGAGTTCCGCACGTTTCCCGATATCGGCATCGTCATCCAGGCCTATCTGCCAGACGCCGGCCGCGACCTGCAGGAGTTGCTCGACTGGGTGAAGGAGCGCGGGACGCCGGTGTGGGTGCGGCTGGTGAAGGGAGCGTACTGGGATTACGAGACGGTCGTCGCTGCGGCCAACGGCTGGCCCGTGCCGGTGTACCTGGAGAAGTGGCAGTCGGACGAGAACTTCGAGCGGCAGACGCGATTTTTGATGGAGAACTACGAGTGGCTGCGGCCGGCTTTGGGCAGCCACAACCTGCGGAGCCTGGCCCACGGGATCGCCTGGGCGCGCGTGCTGGAGATTCCGCCGTCGGCGTGGGAAATCCAGATGCTGTACGGCATGGGGGCGGAAATGGCGCAGGTGTTCGTCGAGATGGGCCACCGCGTACGCGTCTACACGCCGTTTGGCGAATTGATCCCCGGCATGGCCTATCTCGTGCGGCGATTGCTGGAGAACACATCGAACGATTCCTTCCTGCGGCAAAGCTTCACCGAGGACGCGTCGATTGACGACTTGCTCAGGAAACCAGCTCCGGTGGGAGAACGCGAAATGGCCGATTCACGGGACAAGGGTCGAGGGTCGAGGGACAAGGGACAGAAGCCGGGTGGCACGGGTGGCTCGTCCACCCGTGCGATCGGTGCACCAACCCGCACTGGTGGGCAAGCCACCAGTGCCACCCGCGACGAATTCACCAACGAGTCGCACAGCGACTTCAGCCGGGCCGACGCCCGGAAGGCGATGCAGAAGGCGGTCGATGACGTCGCCAAGCGCTTCGGCCGAGCGTATCCGCTGATCATCGACGGCCGCCGCGTGGAGACGGAAGACTCGATCGAGTCGCCGAACCCGTCGCACACGAAGCAGGTTGTGGGCATCGCCGCCGCCGCCGGACCGGAAGAGGCGGAGCGTGCGATCGACGCCGCCCGCCGTTCCTTCCAGAAGTGGTCGCGCGAAAAACCCTCCTACCGGGCCGAGTACCTGGAGCTCGTCGCCGCCGAGATGCGCAAGCGGCGGTTCGAGTTGGCCGCGTGGCAGGTCCACGAGTGCGGCAAGCCCTGGGCCGACGCCGACGCGGACGTCGCCGAGGCCATCGACTTCTGCACTTACTACGCGCTGGAGATGCGGCGGCTGGCTGAACCGCGGCAGCGCGACGTACCGGGCGAAGAGAACACCTACTTCTACCGCCCGCGCGGCGTGGCCGTCGTCATCGCGCCGTGGAATTTTCCGCTGGCGATCCTCACGGGAATGACGGCGGCAGCCCTCGTCACCGGCAACACGGTGGTGATGAAGCCCGCCGAGCAGTCACCGGTGATGGCGGCGAAGCTGATGGAGATCTTTCAGGAAGTCGATCTGCCGGACGGCGTGGTGAACTACCTGCCGGGCGTGGGTGAGGTGGTTGGCCCCGAGCTCACCGGCTCACCGGATATCGACCTCATCGCGTTCACCGGCTCGCGCACCGTGGGCCTGGAGATCAATCGCCGGGCCGCCGACACCGATCCTCGCCAGCGAATGGTGAAGCACGTGATCGCCGAGATGGGCGGCAAAAACGCGATCATCATTGACGACGACGCGGATCTGGACGAAGCCGTTGCCGGCGTGGTCACGAGCGCGTTCGGCTACGCGGGGCAGAAGTGCTCCGCATGCTCGCGGGCCGTCGTGCTCGCCGATGCCTACGATGCGTTTCTCGAGCGTCTGAAGGGCGCCACGGAGAGTCTGCCGGTCGGTCCCGCCGAGGCGCCGGGCACGACGGTCGGGCCGGTCATTGACGGCGACGCCTTTGAGCGGATCCACGAGTACATCGAGATCGGCCGCGAAGAGGCGAAGCAGATTACGGCCGCGAGCACCGGCCAGCCCGAAGGCGAAGGCTGGTACATCGGGCCGCACGTCTTCGCCGATGTGGACCCCGGAGCGCGCATCGCGCGCGAGGAGATCTTTGGACCCGTGCTGGCCGTGATCCGCGCTCGCGACCTCGACCACGCGTTCGAGATCGCCAATGGCACCGATTACGCCCTCACCGGCGGGATGTACAGCCGCAGCCCCGCCAACCTCCGCCGTGCCCGGGAGGAACTCGTCGCCGGCAATGTCTACCTCAACCGCGCCATCACCGGTGCGCTGG